>JBPCMH010000259.1:0-4059 GCA_051002495.1 Acidimicrobiales bacterium | reverse complement strand
CCTCGGTGCCACGCTGGCCGCGGTCCTCCTCGACGCCTGAGGCTGCAACCGGGCACGCCGCGCCCGCCCGAGCAAGGTTCGCGGGCGGACGCCACGCCGTCATGACGGCAAAAGTCGCGCCTGGCGGGCATTCCGGCGTCATGACGGAATTCCGTCCGCGCGCTCCGTCCGCGCGCTCCGTGAAGCGCCACGAGCCACGACAAAGCGGCACGCCTTCAGAGCGCGCTAACCGCGAAAGTGCCGAGGCTCAGCACCAGCACCGTTGCGCCCATGGCTATGAGCATCGAGCGCTGCCGAGGGTAGAGGTACGCGGCTAGGCCGAAGGGCAGCACCACGCTGGCCACCAAGCCCAGCGCCAGAGCCAGCATGTAACCGGGGCGCACGCCGTCGCGGGCGTGGCTGGTGAACCCGTCGGCCTCAAAGAGCGCGGCGATGATTGAGCCGATGGCGAAGAGGGTGCCGAGGAACGCCGCGACGACCACGAGGATGGCCTTGCCGATCCGAGTCATGTGCAGAGCTATCAGGACTCGGCTGAGGCTTTGGCCTGCTTCTCCACGTTGTGGTCCTGGATGGCTTTCATCACTGCGTTACCGGCTGCCCCGATGAAGGTGGGACGGTTCTCCGCGGCCCAGTCGCGGCTGCCCTGGAGTGACGGCATCGATCCTTGGAACCGCGGCGCCACCTCCTGCGCGAATAGCTCATACGAGCGCTTCGTGGCCGCCCGGTCCGCCCACTCGTGGGC
Organism: Acidimicrobiales bacterium; assembly: GCA_051002495.1. Classification (GTDB taxonomy): domain Bacteria; phylum Actinomycetota; class Acidimicrobiia; order Acidimicrobiales; family CADCTF01; genus JBPCMH01. Next base: position 3,317 of record JBPCMH010000259.1, on the reverse strand, counting down.
CATGAACAAGAACGTCCCGAATCCGCCCGACTGGTCGATGAGTCGCTGGATCTGCGCGGCAGCTTGATCTGGCGTGCCGATCACGGCCATGCCCGAGCCGTTCATGGCCTCGACGAGGGCGGATGGGTCGTTTCCCTCCGGGGCCAGCGGAAGCGCGGCGACGTGACGGAAGTAGTCGATCCAATCTGCCAGGCCGTACTCGACGTCGGCGCGCGCTTGTTCTTCGGTCTCGGCGACGTGCATCGGTCCGACGAGTCGCCAGCCGCGGCGATCGACTGGCTTGTTGAACTCTGCGCCCCGTTCTTCCATGACCGTCCAGTGGCTGCCGAGCACGTCGAATCCGCCGCTGGATGTGGCCCCGATCGAAAGCAAGTTGAGGCCGAAACGTCCGGCGGCCCGCGGTCCCGCGGGGGAAACCTGGGCGGCGACGGCGATCTCGAAGCACGGGTCGGAGTAGGGACGGAGCTGGAGGCGCGCGTCCTGCAACGTGAACCAGTCGGTCTTCATCGTGACCGGTTCAGATCCATCCAGGAGGGCGAGGATGGCCTCGAGGGCTTCCTCCATCATCTCCCGCTGCTTCGCCACCTCGATACCCATCATGAAGGCGTCGGAAGGGAGGGCACCGGGACCGCAGCCGAGCATGACGCGGCCTTTGGTGAGGTGATCGAGCAGGACGATGCGATCGGCCAACATCAGCGGGTGGTGATAGGGCAACGAACTCACGCCCGTGCCAAGCCGGATGTGGTTGGTCCTTTCGGCCGCGGTGGCGATGAACACCTCGGGCGAGGCGATGATCTCAAAGCCGGCGGAGTGGTGCTCGCCGATCCATGCTTCGTCATAGCCGAGCGCGTCGAGGTGGACGATCAGATCAAGGTCCTGCTGCAACGCCAGCGTCGGGTTGCGGTTGGGCGGGTGGAACGGTGCAAGGAAGATGCCGAAACGGAGAGGCCAGTCCATGCCGACTGTTTAGTGCGTGGGCAAGCGGCGAGGCATGAGCACCGCCGAGGACGGTGTTGGCTACCCGCCGATCATGACCTGGGGAAAGCCGAGCACGATGGTTCCACCGTGGGCGCAACTGTCACCCATGCGCGCCGCCGGCTTGCTCGTGATCAGGACCGTGGCGCTGCCCATGGCGATGGTGTCGGGTGGGCCCACGCAGACGGCCATGTCTCCCATGACCGCGGCTGGCATGCTGCCGATCAACACGGTTGGCGCCCCCGGCCCCGTGATGGGTCCGCCGACGTGCGGGATCGGAGGAGTACCAGGCGTCGCCATCGGACAGACGTGCATGTCGGTAAGGCGCGCCGCGGGAGGCATGCCCGAATGATACGTCGGGCGCCGTTGCCCTTGCGGGCAAAAACTCAGACTTCGCCGACCGACTCCGGGGTCAACCTGGACCGAGCTTGAACCGCGGCTCAGTCGGACAGGTCGGGCTGCTCTTTGATGATCCGCTGGTAGAGGGGCTGGAAGCTGAACCAGCCCGCGATGTGGCTGCCGACCTGGGAGTTGGCCAGCGCCGCGTCCTCGTCATCGATGAGAACGGGCTTGCCGGCCGCCTCGGCCAGCAACTGCACCTGGCAGGAGCGCTCCATTGTGATGAACCACCAGACGGCCTCGTCGACGGAGTGGCCGACGGTGAGCAGCCCGTGGTTGCGAAGGATCAGGGCCTTGTTGTCGCCGAGGGCGTGAGCGATCCGCTTGCCCTCCTCGGTATCGAGCACCACGCCGGTGTAATCGTCAAAGAGCGCGTGGTCGTTGTAGAAGGCGCACACGTCCTGGGTGATCGGGTCGAGCTTGCGGCCGAGGGTCGACCAGGCCCGTCCGTACGTGGAGTGAGAGTGGGCGGCGGCCACGGCGTCGGGCCGGGCGGCGTGCACCTGGGAGTGAATGGCAAAGGCGGCCGCATTGACGGGCTGGTTGCCCTCGACCACTTCTCCGTGGTGGTTTACGAGGATCAGGTCGGACGCGCTGATGTGCCCGAAGTGCATCCCGAAGGGATTCACCCAGAAGTGATCATCGATGATCGGGTCACGAGCGGTGATGTGTCCAGCGACACCTTCGTCAAAGCCAAATCTGGAGAACAGCCGGAACCCGGCGGCCAGGCGCTGCTTGCGGTGGGCGCGCTCCTCTTCGGGGTTGTCGAACGTGGGCGGCAGGGTGAGCTTGAGTTCCGTCTTGGCCATGAGTCCTCCGGAGGCTCGGCGATCGCCGTCCACTCTACGACGTGGGTCGGTCTCGGAGCATCCGACACCAGTAGGCCATGGCTTGTTAGGTTCTCGGCAACACCCAGTTTTGGCGGTGCCAACGAAAGGACCGGCGCGTGAGCGACGTACCCCCTCCCCCTCCCCCTCCTCCTCCCCCCTCATATGGAGCGCCCGGCGGCGGTGCCCCGATCGCTGGCCCGCCGCAGGCCGACATGGGTAAGCGCGTCGTCGCCGGTCTCATTGACCTGGTCGGCATTCCGATCGGGATCTACATCGTGAGCTTTGTCCTCGGCCAGATCGCGGGCATCCTCGGGCTGCTTGGCTTGCTTGCCCAACTTGGCTACGTGTGGGTCTACCTGCCCTATTCGGAGGGCACGACCGGCACCACGATCGGCAAGAACACCCAAGGCATCAAGACCGTCAGCATCGAAACCGGTCAGCCCGTCGGTTTCGCCATGGCGTGGGTGCGCTACTTCGTCAACGGGATCGTCTGCGGTCTCGGTTGGCTCCTCCCCTTGGTGGATGCCCAGAAGCAGACCCTGGGCGACAAGGTCTCGAAGGGTGTCACCGTCCCGGCCTGATCAAGCCTTGTGCAGGACTGTTACGCAGTCGACCCGGTACCCCTTGGTGCCGGGTCGATGCGCGTGGGTCAGTCGTGGCGGCGCTGGCCGAGCGGGTGGGCGCGCATACCGGCAGCCAGCGCGTCGTCGCCGACGTGGGTATAGCGCTCCGTTGTCGACAACGAGGCATGGCCGAGCGCGGCCTGCAACTCGCGCAGGTTAAGGATGCCCTCGTGCAGGCCGACTGAGGCGAACGTGTGGCGTAGGGCGTGTACTCGGACGCCTTGGCGTTTTGCCCCGGCCCGCTTCAGGATCCGGTCGACCGCGTACGACACCGCCCGCACCGGATTGTCGACCGTCTGGCCGACCACCCGACCGGAGCGGTCTTTCACCGGGCGGGACCGGGTTGAGATGAGGACGGTCTCTGCCTCGACCCCCAGCCGATCGAGGCAAGCCTTGCGGGTCGGGAGATAGTCGTCGAGGGCCTCGGCGACCAGCGGCGGAACGGCGAGCTCGCGCTCCTTGTTGCCCTTGCCCACCACCCGGAGCCGAT
>JBPCMH010000258.1:0-6864 GCA_051002495.1 Acidimicrobiales bacterium | reverse complement strand
ACCCGACCCGGTGCCGTGCCCCAACTGCGCGATCGGCGAGTGGGACATGTGCCGCAACGGCCGCTACACCGAACGGGGCATCAAGGACCGCCACGGCTACGGCTCACAGCGCTACCGCATCCACCCTCGGTTCGCGGTGCCGGTCGATCCCGCGCTGGGAGACCTCGGGGTGCTGGTCGAACCGGCCAGCGTCGTGGCCAAGGCCTGGGATCACATCGAACGCATTGGCGCCCGATCCGCCGCCTGGGCTCCCCGTTCCGTGCTCGTCACCGGCGCCGGGCCAATCGGACTGCTCGCCGCGCTCTTAGGCGCCCAGAAGGGTTACGACGTGCACGTCGCAGACCGGGTGACCGACGGCCCGAAACCGGGCCTGGTCGTCGATCTCGGTGCCGGCTACCACACCGAACCGGTTGCGTCGCTCGCCGCCAGCGCCGACATCGTGATCGAGTGCACCGGCGCCCCCCAGGTCGTCATCGACGCCCTCACCAACACCGCGGCCGACGCGATCGTCTGCCTCACCGGCGTCTCCTCCGGGGACCGGGCTCTGCCCTTCCACGCCAGCGAGGTCAACCGCGAGATGGTGCTCGGCAACGCGGTGGTGTTCGGCTCGGTCAACGCCAACCGCCGCCACTACGACACCGCAGTCAACGCGCTCCTCGCCGCCGACCCGAGCTGTTTGGCCCGGCTCATCACCCGGCGTGTCCCCCTCGCCTCCTTCGCCGACGCGCTCGAAGTCCGGTCCGGCGACGTGAAGACAGTCATCACCCTCACCAGCTGAGTAGGCCCGCGTGTCAGTCTTCGCCCCGAGCTTCTTGCGAGCCCGGTCACCGACGTAGTCGTTGTAGCTGCCGGGCCCACCAGTGGCTCGACCTGGTCGAGGTGCCAACGCGGTGGCGGCCGTTCTCGCTGCTGGAGCAGAACTACCGAGGCGACGGCCCGCCCGTCTGGCGGGTGACCGAACGCTCCCGGCGGGTGCTTGACGCCGTGGCCACCATGTCCGAGTTGCCGTCGCTGATCGAAGTGAAACGCCCCGAGCCACCGGCCGAACCCGGCGCCGCCCGCCTACCCGCCCGGGCGTAAGCGAACGGTTCGTGGTTTTCGGCGCCGACGCGATCACTCTTCACGGCTCACCAACGTCTCCTTCACCTTCGCGATCGCGAACCCCCACGCCTGGTGGAGGTCCGTGGCCGGAGGTAGCGCGATCTCATCTGGGTTGGTGACGACGTCGACGAGCGTCGGACCCTGGGTGCGGAAGGCGTCTCGTAGGGCTGCTTCGAGGTCATCGGGGTCCTCGACCCGCCAGGAGGTGAGGCCCATGGCTCGCGCCACCGCGGCGAGGTCGGGGTTGTCGAGCTTCGTGGCGTACTCGGGGAGTCCGGCCTGTTCCTGCTCCAGCTTCACCATGCCGAGCCGGCCGTTGTTGAACACGACGATGCGGACGGGGAGGTTCTCGCTGACGGCCGTGAGGAGGTCACCGAGAAGCATGGTGAGGCCCCCATCGCCGCACATGGCGACGACCTCACGCTGCGGATCGAGCGCTTGGACGCCGAGGGCGTGCGGCATCGCGTTCGCCATGGAGCCCAAGTTGAACGACCCGATGAGTCGGCGCGTGCCGGTCATGCGTACGAAGCGCGCCAGCCAGACCGTCGACATCCCGGTATCGCTGGTGAAGACGGCATCGTCACCGGCGACCTCGTCGAGCATCGCCGCCACGAGCTCGGGTCTGATGGCACCGGAGGGGTTCTCGACAAGTGGCCGGATCCTGGCCATCGCTCGGGAAAATAGGGACTGCTCCCCGTCGTTGCGGACCAGTGCCTGCTGTCGATCGAGCCAGACCTCGTAACGCTCCCGGGCAGCTCGGAGGTGCGCCCGGTCGGGCTTCGGGCTCACCTGGTCTCGGAGCGCGGCGATGGTGAGGCCCGCGTCCGCGGCGAGGCCGAGGTCGACGCGTGTCCGTCGGCCGATGTGGCTGCCGTCCCGGTCCACTTGGATGGTGGTGACGTTGGAGGGGAGCCACTCGGGGTACGGGAAGTCGGTGCCGAGCATCAGCAGCAGCTCGGCGCCGTCGAAGGCCACCTTGCTGGCGGGGTTCCCGATGAGGCCGCTCTGGCCGACCTCGAACGGGTTGTCCTGCTCCAGGCCCTCCTTTGCCTTGAGGGTGAGGACGATAGGCGCGGAGAGCCGGTCGGCGAGTTCCAGCAGTGCCGAACGGGCGGGGATGGCACCACGGCCGGCGAGGATCGTGACCGTCGAGGCGCGATCGATGAGTGCCACGGCTTCGGCCAGCAGCGCGGGGTCGGGTGCCGGTGTCGGGCGTTGCGTCACGAAGCGCAAAGGGCGGTCCGATCCGGGGACTTCGAGCTCACCGACGTCGCCTGGCATCGTCAGCACCGCCACGCCACTCGACGCGTACGCGGCGTTGACGGCCTGCTCGAGGAGGCGGGGCATCTGCTCAGCGGTAGTGATCGTCGCCCGGAACGCCGCGACGTCGGTGAACAGCAGGTCGTTGTCGACCTCTTGGAAGTAGTTGCTTCCGATCTCCGCCCGGGGCACCTGACCGCAGATGGCCAGCACCGGCGCCTGGGACTTCGCCGCGTCGTACAGCCCGTTCAGCAGGTGCACCGAGCCAGGCCCAACCGTGCCCATGCACACGCCGAGGGTGCCGGAGACCTGTGCCTGCGCGCTGGCCGCGAAGGCGCCCACTTCCTCGTGCCGGACACCGATCCAGGAGATCCGGTCCTCTCGGCGGATGGCGTCGGTGATCGGGTTCAGCGCGTCGCCCGCGACACCCCACACGGTGGTGACGCCGAGCTCCACCATCCCGGCGACGATCTGCTCAGCGACGTTCACCCGCGCCCGTCCGTCCCGGTTGCGCGCCTAGTCACTAAAGACGTCGCGGCTGTGCTGCATGAAGAACGTGTGGTCATGGCCGGTGTTCGGATCGGTCTTGTTGTACTTCGCCGTGGTCGCCGACCCGTCGGGGAGGTGCTCGTCGGAGTAGATCGCGCCGACGGGACACACGTCGGGTTGGTAGCACGCTGTGCACGAGGTGCATTCGTCGAGGTTGACATACAAGATGCTGTCGCCGAACACGGCGATCGTCCCCGGATCTGGTGCATGAGTGGATTCAATGATCCCACTGCCGGCCACTTCTTCAGAGAAGAGCACGTTCTTCTGCGGGTCGAACTCATAGATGCACTGCACAGGGCAGACATCGACACATGCTCGATCCTTCACGTCGATGCATGCCTCGGTGATGATTGCGAGCCCGGCCATGTCAGCTGACCCGACGGCTCGTCGGCTTGGCAGGTGCACCGGTCTTGGTCAATGCTGCGGTCATAGGCTGCTCTCTCTTCCATGGAGAACGCTGAGTCACCGGGGCCGGAGCAACACCAGCTCATGGCGATTCAGCGAACGCCGAACCACAACGCACACTATCCGCGCCGCCATCCGACGCGGACGACGGACGGGTTCAGGTTCCCGCCTGCGAGCGCAACTTCCACCTCATACATTGACTGAGTTTGGCGGAGCGCCGGAGTCCCGGCTGGGTGACGCGCCTGACCGGTGCCGCCGCCCTCGCTCACGGACTTGGGATTACACCCGTGCAATCCCAAGTTTCACGCGCGAGACTTGGGCCGTGGCCGAGGAATCCAAGTCCGCGGGATCCCTCCGGGCGTCCCCCATCGGTGAGGTCCTGCCCATCTCCGGCCACGACGCGCGCTTCGGTGAGGACTACGAGGCCGAGGCGTTCGTCCCGCACGACCTTCCCGACCACGTCGACCTTCCTGGTCCGGTCTGGAAGGTCGTCAGCGAGGCGATGACCGAGCAGGGCCAGGCTCGACGCCGCCGCGAGCCTGATTCCGAACCCACAGCGCGCATCGCCACTCGTGAGCGCTGAGATTCTGCTCGACCAACTGACGGACCCGTCGTCGATCTACGAGCACCTCGATCGAGTTGCTGCGAGTAGAAGGCACTGGCACTGCACGCGGAGTCGCTGGCGCCGACCAAGCCGCGTGCCGAGATCACCAAACGCACTCACGCGGTGTCCGTCCCGTTGGTTAGCAAGGGGTTAGCAAAGACCGGCCCGACCCGAAGGTCAGCCTGGGGCCAAATGATGGTTCACGTCACTTCGGTTTATCCGACCGGCGAATTCTAGCGGTGGCAAAAAAGAGAAAGGCACCGAGGCCATAAAGCAGGAGGGAGACCATTGCCTGGGTTATAGGCCTTGCGGTAGTAGTTAAGAGGTACCCTAAGACAAATGGCACCGGGTATATGAGGCTGAGCAGAACAGGGTGCGATTCACCCCATTGTACGACACGACGCCACAATGTTGTTGCCTCTACAGCCAGCTTGGGTCAACTCCAAGAGTCGTCAATTCCGGCACCCGGTTCATGGACATGGAAGGGTATAACCGGTCCCGCGCCGCCGGCCGTTTACCAGCAGCTCCGCAAGCAGCGAGCTCACAGCCAACGACGACAGCTCCCTGGGGCGGACACCGGCGGAGTTGAGCCTGGCGACCGGATCGGCTTACCTGTGCGACGACCGGAGCCGTCGTGGCGGGAACGATTCCGAGCTCGAGTCGTACTCGATGGTCAGCCCACACGTTCCGCCCGGATCGATCGGCGGCGATCAACGCTCCGGCGTCGTAGACGACCGTCACGCCGATCGAGACCGCTTCGTCCTGGGCATTGCCATCTGCGATGCGACGCGTGCCCGTGCCTCCACGAGTTCGGCGTCGCGGGGACAGGTTGGGTCGGAGCGGCCGGGCGGGCGACGTTCACCTCGGAGTCAGCGCGTCTATCAGCCATGCGCGCCTCCTCGTCGACATTCTCCGTCGAAGAGGACTTCGCGATCAGACCCGCGACTCCTGCTTACTCAGAGGCAAAGGTTGCCGGAAGCGGCACTACACACAGGGCGGGTGACGTTCAGTCGTAGGGAAGGTGATCGATGACCCAGCCCCAATCGAGGCGTTCCTGCTCCAGACGCACCGCGGAGCCATATCGATCGCCGACAAGGTCCGCGTAGAGGGCTGATTCGTGGGCGGCCAGTCGGTCGAGGCGGGCCGACGTCGGCAAAGGTTCCGTGACCCAACGCTCACGATGCTGAAGCAGCGATTCGCGGTCCATGAGGAATGACGTCGTCTGCGGCAGCCACGCTCGGAGTCGGTCGAGAATCGCGAACCCATGCGTGTCGAGATCCCCCCAATACCAGACGGGGACGCCGGACAACCATCGCATCTTGCCCACCCGGTCTGTGTCGAATCCCTTCCCCCACAACAGCACACCCTCGTACGGTGGGTCGAGGCTGAGGAACGTCGTCTCGTTCTCAACGACGATGGCCACCTGTACACCAACGCGCAGTTGAGCGACCTCGTCGACGCGGAAGGTCGCCTCCGTAACGCTCGCTGGTAGACCGGCGAACCCCGGTTCGAACCGCATCCGAATCACTTCGGGCTTCGTCGCCAAGCCCAGGTCGCGCACGAGCCCCGACCCGCTGCCGGAGATTCCCAGAAGGGCGCCAAGCACGGAACGGTGATGTTCGACGAACTTGGTATCGACGCCGGGAACGTCGATCGAGCGGAGGTGCCGACGCGATCCCCGAGCAGCATCAAGCCACTGGTAGGCGGCGAGAAGCGCGGGCCAGTTGTCGGTGGCGTCGATGGCCTTCAGAGGCTTGTCGGCCACCCAGGTGCGGACCGGCGCGACCGGCGCTACGAGCTCGAGGATCTTCAGATAAGCAGCCACCTCCCGCCCGACGCCGAGGAGCGCCCATGCTTGGTCATAGGTCTCGATCCGGACCCGGGACGGGATGCGGTTGCGACCGAACTCGCGACCGCCGATGTTGCCGTAGACGATCTCGAACCGAGCGCCGGCTCGCGAGCCGCGTTCCAGCTCGCCGGTCCACTCCTGCACCGCTCCGAGGTCGGCGCCGATCTCGGAGGCTTTCGGTCCCCGGACCGCCAGATCCTGTACCGGGCACGGCTCCCCTCGAGCCAGGGCCGACAGCAGCGTCCCGTCGGTCCACCGGCGCCTTACCTTGGCGTCGATGTCATCAGGAGTGGTCCACCGCCGACTCGTCATCCGGTTCCTTGGGCACGCCGCTCTCGGAACTCCTCCAAGGTGAGGGTCTGGGCCCGTGAGTAGCTGCCCGCCGGGTTGTCGACGAAGCCGATCGCCTTGACGTACGGCTCGATGACGTGCACCTTCTGAAGCGGCGTGACGACGAGGAGCTGCAGGCCGAGCTTGGCGAACAGCTCCAGTGCATAGCGGGTGGAGTCATCAGAGCCCCGACCGAACGCTTCGTCGATCACGACGAAGCGGAAGTCACGCGACTTCTCGACGCCCCACTGCAGGCCGAACTGATAGGCGAGGGAAGCGGCGAGGATGGTGTAGGCCAGCTTCTCCTTCTGGCCACCGGACTTGCCGTCGGAGTCGCGGTAGTGCTCGTACTCCTCACCGCTGACCTTGTCCTGTTCAGACGCTGCGAAGGTGAACCAGTTACGGATGTCAGTGACCTTGGCGGTCCACGCCTTGTCGGCATCGGCGTGATCGGCGCGGCCCCGGAACCGCTCGATGATCCGTCTCACGTCTCCGAATCGCCGCTCAGAGTACTGGTCCCCGTCCGGGGCCAATGTGTCGTCGGTCGCGGCGCGTAGATCTGTCTGGAACTGCTTGATCTCCTGGTTCGGCGTTGCCGCGGCGACGAGCCGGAGGAGCCGGCCGGGGTTGTAGTCTATCGCACTCAGCTCTGCGTTGATCCGTCCGACCCGCTCCTGGATCCTCTCCCGTTGGCGACGCAGCCAGGCGTTTAAGCTGGCGAGTTCTCGGATGGGCTCGGTGTTGAGTTGCCGCTTGAACTCCGCCT
>JBPCMH010000257.1:0-6164 GCA_051002495.1 Acidimicrobiales bacterium | reverse complement strand
GCGGGCTGAGAGCACCGGCTCGAGCCCGCCATCGGCGACAACAGCACCGGCCCGTCTTCAACCGCAGCGGCACGTCTGCGCTGACGCGCCCGCGTGCTTGTCACCGACAGGCTGGTCAGCGGCCTCGTGCCCATCGAGCTCGGCCGAACCATCATCAAACAACTCGGCCAGCCCATGTGCAAATAGCGTGGCCGCCAACATACTCTCCCCACTCAACGACGCCCGCCTTGTCGCCGCGGCTGGCCCGTTCGTGATGGCGCTCAATCTGTACGCGGACGTGGCTTGGGCTTCGGGCATCTCTGACTGGGGGGACAACAACGATTCCCTCTTCGACAACCTGGGCTGGCAGCGACTCCTTGTATTTATCGAAGGGCTCGATGTCAGCTATGACCTCGCCGAGGTTGAGGTGCGTCCCACGTGGACGCCGACAGCGTGAGTTTCGCCTCGATTCCCCGCGGAGATTGGCCCGCATGTCGGGTCGGCTGTGGGAACAGAAGCGCGTCGTGCGCTACTACCTGCATCGCTGGCCTTCTGAGCGGTCCATGAAACGAGCCCGAGCACGGGTCAAAGCTCTCACCAGTCGAAGCATGGTGGGGTGGGAGTTGGAGCCGCTTATCAAGCGGTTGAACCTGTTCCTTCGGGGATGGGGCAACTACTTCCGCACCGGGAACTCGGCCAACAAGTTCGTCTCGATGGACCGCTATGTAGCGTGGCGGCTGAAGCGCTTGCTTATCAAGAAGCGTGGCCGCAACCTTCGTGCCGGTCAAGCGGGACGTTGGACCCGAACCTGGTTCCATGACCAGGGCCTGCATCAACTCATGGGCACGATCCAATATCCGAAGGCGGCCTGACTACCAATGGAGCCAACGAGCCAACGGTGTTGCTCGTTGTGCGGGACCCTCGCCGCGTCGCCTGAAGGTGGCTTGCCTGAGGGCTGGTCGATCGACGTCGATCGCCACGGCCGGACCGGCTACCAGTGTCCAGTCTGTGTTCGGGCCAACATCAGAGCCATCGAAGGCAAACTGCCTGAGGAGTACTGGGAGTAGCTCAGACGGGCAGCCCCACCCGGCCGTAGAGGGTTGTTCGCTGCTCGAGTCGGCGCGTGCCCCCGTCGTCACGGTTGGCTGAATCGACCATCGACGCAAAGCCGGCGGCATCCATCTCCTGGCCATGAGTGGCTCCCGCGGCCCGGGAGATGTTCTCATCCATCAGCGTTCCGCCAAGGTCGTTGACGCCCGATTGCAGCGCCTGTCGCGCCCCTTCGGCGCCGACCTTGACCCACGACACCTGAATGTTGTCGATGAGGCCGGCATACGCGATGCGTGGCACGGCGTGCATCAGAAGGGTCTCCCTGAACGTGGGTCCGCGCCGACTCTTGTGCTGGAGGTACATGGGAGCTGCCATGTGCACGAACGGGAGTGGCACAAACTCGGTGAAGCCGCCCGTCTCTTGCTGCAGGGCGCGGGTGCGGAGCAGGTGCCTGGCCCAATGGACGGGTCGCTCAATCGAGCCAAACATGATCGTGACGTTGGAGCGGAGCCCGACTCCGTGCGCGGTCCGGTGGGCCTCCAGCCATTCCTCAGTGTTGATCTTGTCTGGGCAGAGATCGGCCCTGACCTCGTCGTCGAGGATCTCCGCCGCGGTGCCGGGAAGGGTCTTCAGACCGGCAGCCATCAATCGTTGGAGGTAGGCGGCCAAGGGTTCACCGAGCCGCTTGGCCCCTTCAGTTACTTCGAGGGCCGTGAACCCGTGAATGTGGATGTGCTCGGATGCGGCCCGGACGGCCTTGATCACGTCGACGTAGTAGTTGCCATCGAACGACGGATGAATGCCGCCCTGGAGGCACACCTCGGTTGCGCCGCGCTCCTCGGCTTCGGCCACGCGCCGCGTAATCTCATCGACCTCGAGCAGGTAGGGCGTGCCGCGAAGGTTGAGTGATAGCGGGCCCTTGGAAAACGCGCAGAACTTGCACTTGAACGTGCACACGTTGGTGTAGTTGATGTTGCGGTTGTGCACGTAGGTCACCGTGTCGCCGACGGCGTCGATCCGGAGCCGGTTGGCGACCGCGGCGATGGCCGGCACCTCCGAACCCCTCGCGGTGAACAGCGTGACGATCTCGCGCTCGCCCACGGTCTGGCCGAGAATGACACCGTCGAGCACCTCTTGCACCGCGCCGCGGGCCTGTCCGGTTGCGGGGATGAGTGAGGGCGGGGCGTCGTCTGAACCGGAGAACCAGCGTTCCGCCGGCTCCCGGCCCAGGGCATCGGTATCGGAGGCGTCCATGACGGGGAAGCGCATCGGCTCGGCCAACCAGGTCGCGGGGTCGGCGGCGTACTCGGGATAGACGGTCAGCCGGGGGGCAAGCACATGACCCCGTGCTTCGGTGGCCTCCTGCAGCCGCTCGAGGGCAGGCCAAGGGCGTTCGGGGTTGACGTGGTCGGGAGTCACCGGCGAGACACCGCCCCAGTCGTCGATGCCGGCATCGAGCAGGTGCCCAAAGTCGTCGGACAGGTTGGGCGGCGCCTGCAGATGCACGGTGTCCGGCAGGATGAGCCTGGCCGCGGCGATCGACCAAAGGAACTCCCCCGGCGCGCACGCCGGGACCGCGTGCATCGCGGTGCCATCCTTGGGGAGGAAGTTCTGGACGATCACCTCTTGGACGTGGCCATGTCGGCGGTGAGCCTCTGCAATCGCTTCGAGCGCTTCCACCCGATCGCGGCGCGACTCGCCGATGCCGCAGAGGATTCCTGTGGTGAACGGAATGCGGAGCCTTCCAGCGGCCTCGAGGGTGGCCAGCCGCCGAGCTGGGTCTTTGTCCGGCGCGCCGCGGTGGCAGGCCAGGTCAGCGTTCAGCGACTCGATCATCATTCCCTGGCTCGCGCTCACGTCTCGGAGCCGTCCGAGGTCGGTCTCGGAAAGTGCGCCGGCGTTGGCGTGGGGGAGCAACCCCGTCTCGTCCCGCACGAGTGCGCACATTGCCACGAGGTAGTCGACCGTCGAGGCATAACCACGCTCACCGAGCCAGGCCGCGGCCACCGGGTACCGCTCCTCGGGGGCCTCGCCAAGAGTGAACAAGGCCTCATGGCATCCAGCCTCAGCACCGGCGCGGGCGATATCGAGAACTTCCTCTGGGGAGAGAAACGGAGCGACGACCCGTGCCGGCGGCTGGGCGAACGTGCAGTACCCGCAGCGGTCACGGCACAGATGCGTCAGCGGAATGAACACCTTGGGCGAGTACGTGACCCGCGTGCCAAAGAGTTGGTCCCGCTTGCTCCTGGCGTGGAGCAGCAGGTCATCTAGCGGCGTGGTGAGCAATGCGGACAAGGGTCCTCCTACCGTCAAGCGGATCGGCGTGCGCCGGGCCCGGGTCGGCTGCTGATGCCCAACGGCGTTACCGTCGAGTCGCAGGTCCAACAAACGAACGTCTGGTCAAGCGGTTCGCCGCAGCTGCGGTGGGTCAAGACCAGCGGCGGACCTTCCACGCCGGCAACCCACTTGTCGCCCCACCGCATCAGGGCAACGAGCGCAGGGGAGAGGTCTATGCCTTTGGCTGTCAGCCGGTATTCGTAGCGGGGAGGGCGATGTTGGTAGGGCTGTCGATCCAAGACGCCCGCATCGACGAGCTTCTGCAGTCGGTCGGTGAGGATGTTCCGAGCAATGCCCAGGTCTCGCTGGATCTCCTCGAAGCGCCGTACGCCGCGAAAGGCGTCGCGCAGAATGAGCATCGTCCAGCGGTCGCCGATCACGTCGAGGGTGCCCGCAATTGAGCACTCGGCTGTCGGGTCTGGATCGCTCACCGGCAGGACGCTAGCGCGAAGTCGACCTTTGAGTTGCAAAATGCAACGGACTAGGAGGCAGGCGCGGCGGCTGGGTCAACCAGCCAAATAACGCGAGCCCCACGCACGTGCGCACCAGGAACATCCCCGCCTGCCACGATCGACTCAAGGGCGGCGCGCTTCTCCTGTCCGGCCACCGTGACGATGACCGTGTGGCAGCGAGCGATTCCGGCCAAAGTGAGCGTCATCCGGTCGTGCTCTGCCCGGCCTGACGGGTCATGGTTCATGGCGACGAGCCGGTCGGGATCAGCATCCAGCGCGGGGGATGAGGGGAACAACGACGCCGTGTGGGCATCGGAGCCCAACCCGAGGTGGACGACATCCAGCTTGCCCGCCTCGACCAGCTTGAGCTGATATGCGTCTGCCCCTTCGTCGCAGCGCATGGGATAGACGGCGTGCGCGCCTCCGACCCGAGTCAGCAGCGCTTCTCGTCCGAGGCGCTCGTTGGAGTCGGGATGTTCGGGTGGAACGCATCGCTCATCGCCCCAGTACACATCCACCGAGAACCAATCGATCGAGTCGGCCGCGGTGGCGGCAAGATGCTCGTAGCAACCTCGTGCCGTTGATCCGCCGGACAAGGCGATGGAGAACAGCTCACCCGTGCGGGAGTCATAAGCCGATTGGACCTCAGCGGCGAACGCCGAGGCGACGTCGTTCACCACGCGGAGCTCTCCGTGCATCGACCGAGACTAGGCCTGGTGGGCGCCTCAGAAATCGAGGGCGGTACGGAGCGCGCGGGCGTAAACCCGGTCGGTGTCGAAGTTGCTGAGTCCTTCGGCTAGGCCCCATGCGGGACCTGCCGGTGGGAGGGGAGTGCGGTTGGCAAAGGAGGGCCCGCCATCGATGACCGCGGTGGCGCGTAACATTCTGTCGTTGGCATCGCGCCCGACCCCGATGGCCAACTCTTCGCCTCCTGTCGCGGCACTCACCTGAATCCTCACGTGTTGGGCCTCGGTCAGCCTCACCGCCGACAAAGGCAGGTCAAGGCGATCAATGAGCCAGCCGCCGATGAGGTTGCGAGGTCCGGCCTTCCCTTCGACTGCGACCGCATGCACCCCGCCGACGAACGGGAGAAGGCGTGGGGTGTCGAACGTCGACCGAAGAAGCGAGCGCCAAGGCTGCAAGCGCTGCCAGGACAGATCGACGACGGGACCGAGGTCGAGCAGAGCGGCGACCGCGGAGAAGCAGTCAGGACCGCCGAAGTCTCTAGCGTCGACGAGCACCGTATCGGCCACGTTCAAGATCGGATCCCCGACCGCGGGCAGACGGTCTACAAACCAAGCCACGACCGGCAGGTCCGGCAACGTGAAGGGCTCGACGAGGGAGTCGAGGTGTCGGGTGACCGGCCCCGCGACCTCGAGGTAAATGTCTTCTGCATCATCAGTGTGGGTGCCGCTCCCGTCCGCGGCCCGGTGGGTGGCCACCGATGCAGATAGACGTGGCTCAGCACCGTCATCGATCTGCAACGCGATGGCACGGGCCGGATGCCGTCCCCCGAGCTGGTGCAGCCCGTCGATGGCTCGCTTGATTGCCGCCTGGTTGTGCCCAACGACGACCAAGGTCATGACCGCGGCGGTGGTCGCACCGACGGCCTGCCGGCGCGCTGTGTCCAGTGCTTCCAGAACTGAGGCCACGTCGGTGTTTTCAGCGGCCCACACGGTCGGCGAGGTGGCTGAGGCGTTCACGGCCGACGCCAGCTGTCGCCCTGGTGAAGAAGG
The DNA here is from genome assembly GCA_051002495.1 of Acidimicrobiales bacterium. GTDB lineage: Bacteria > Actinomycetota > Acidimicrobiia > Acidimicrobiales > CADCTF01 > JBPCMH01. The sequence continues at coordinate 610 of JBPCMH010000257.1, read as the reverse complement.
CTGTCGGCTTCCTCCGGGCCCCAGGTGCCCGCGGAGTATCTCGGCAGCGGGATCGACCCGTCGGCGAAGGCCTCCTGCAGCGGGGCGACGATTCGCCACGCTTGCTCGACTTCGTCGGTCCGAATGAACAGCGTCGGGTCACCGACCATCGCATCGAGGAGCAGCCGCTCATAGGCGTCGGGTGGCTCCTCGATGAAGGCGGCCCCGTAGGAGAAATCCATCGACACTGTTCGGACCTCGAAGCTCTGCCCGGGAACCTTGGCCCCGAACCGCAGGGTGATGCCTTCGTCGGGCTGAATGCGGAGAACCATGGCGTTGGGGGACAGGCCGGTGGCCTCGCTGGCTGCAAACGGTAGGTGCGGCACTTCCTTGAAGGTCATGGCGACCTCGGTGACCCGACGCGGCAGCCGTTTGCCCGTCCGCAAATAGAAGGGCACGCCCGCCCAACGCCAGTTGTCGATCATGACGCGCATGGCGAGATAGGTCTCGGTGGTCGACTCAGGGTCGACGTTCGCCTAGTGGCGATACGCGTTGACTTGCTCGCCTTCGACCCAACCGGCGTCGTACTGGCCACGTACGACGTGGTTGGCGACCTCTGTCGGGCTGAGGA
>JBPCMH010000256.1:0-5025 GCA_051002495.1 Acidimicrobiales bacterium | reverse complement strand
GTGCCGTTCCACGCCTGGACACCTGACGTTTATCAGGGCTCACCGTCGCCCGCGACCGCCTTCATGGCTGGCGCCTCCAAGGCGGCCGGGTTCGCCGCGCTGCTCCGCGTCTTCTACACCACCTTCGGAATCTTGCGGGTCGACTGGATTCCCCTGGTCTGGGTGCTGGCCGTCCTCAGCCTGGTCGTCGGCGGCGTGCTGGCCGTGGTGCAGACCGACGTGAAGCGCATGCTGGCCTACTCATCCATCGTCCACGCCGGGTACATCCTGATCGGGTTGCACTCGGCGAACATCCTCGGGCTGACCGGTGCGCTGTTCTACGTGTTCGCCTACACGTTCATGGTGATGGGTTCGTTTGCGGTCGTGACCATCGTTGGACGGAAGGGCGATGCCCAGCATGACCTTGACGCCTACCGCGGCCTGTATCGGAACCGGCCCGCGCTCGCCGTGGCCTTCACCATCTTGCTCATGGCCCAGACCGGGGTGCCGTTCACCTCTGGCTTCTGGGCCAAGTTCAACGTGATCGCCGCCGCGGTCGACAGCGAGTCTTATGCGCTGGCCATCGTGGCCATGCTCGTAGCGGTGGTCACCGCCTTCTTCTACCTGCGGATCATCTTGTTGATGTTCTCCGCCCCTGGCGACGACGCCAAGATCGCCCGCTTGCCCGTGCCCTTCGCCGCCGCGCTCGCCGTGGGCATCACTGTCGCGGTCACACTGGTGATCGGTTTCGCCCCGGACACGCTCATGAGCGTGGCCCGCGATGCCCTGCCGGCCTTCTAGACAGGTCGAGCCGCTCAGTTCGACAGTTCCGATGCCGATCTGGTGAGCACGGCGAGTTCGTCGGCCGAGCCGAGGGTGGCGACCTGATCGGGCGGCGGCAAGTCGATCGTCGCGGCGACACCAAAGTCGAACAGTTCCTGGCTGAACCGGATTTCGCCGCTGAGCGCACCGGCCGACAACCGGACGACGACGTCGATTCGCCGGAGCCGGCGGCTGGCGTCGAGCCAAACATCGACCGGGTCGACCTCAATCGTCACGTTCCCGGCGAAAGTATCCAGCGGGAACGCACCGCCGAGCGGGCCGGTCAAAAGGGAGTTCAACATTTCGTCGCCACTGACCCGAAGCCGGTAGTGGGTGGTCGCGCTGCCCCGAAGCTCTTGCGAACCGACAACGGTGGCCTTGGAACTGGCGCCGGCCACGAACACCGACAGGTCGCGCCGGCCGGCGTCGATCAGTTGTGTGACCTCAGCCGGCGCGCTGTCTGCCGTGGCCCAGGCTTTGCCTCCGGTTCGCACCCGGTGCTCCTTCGGCACCGCCAGGTAAACCCGCGTGCCCTCCGCGACGATCAGCAGGTCTGGTCCATCGCGTCCCTCAACTGAGTAGTCGATCTTGCTGCGATCCGAGGCCCGATCGACGGCCCCCTCGTAGTGCAGGCTGGCGCCGGAGCCACCGGCAGCAATCTCGGTAATCGACTCGAACGAGTACGAATCCGCGACCTGTGCTGTGCCTTTGACTGCGTCGACCACGAGGGAGGCATCGACGGTCTTCTCGCGGCCGCCGACAAACGCGACCGCAATCAAGCCCCCGACGATCAGGACCGCCGCGGTCGCGCTGAGCCATCGAAGCCGCAGCAGGGAGACCGAATCCTCAGAGGTGGCCGGTGAGGTCATGGCCGAGAGCCTAGGGCTGGTACCCCCCTCCACCCGTCGGGGCGCGACAATCGCGGGGTGATCGACTACGCATCCATCGACTCGGCCATCGGCCAGAACTGGTACTCGCTCGACCCCGACCTGCAGCGACGGGTGAAGGCCGACGCTCCTGAGGAGGATCTCGCCTGGGCTGAGGCCAAGTTGTCTGAGTTCGGGTCCGTCGTCGGTGGCCGCATCGCCCGCAACGCCGACACCATCGACGCCAACCCACCGCGGCTTGAGGCCTTTGACAAGTGGGGCCAACCGGTCGACCAGGTCGTACATCATCCGGCGACACACGACACCAAGGCCGCGCTGTGGGAACTTGGCTACGTGAGCGGCTTCACCGCCGATGAAGTGGCCCGGCAACGTCCGACGCCCGGCGTGGTGCAAGGAGCGACGAGCTACCTGCTGGCCCAGGCCGACACCGGCATGGTGTGCAGCTTGGGCATGACCTCCGGCGTGGCCGGCCTGGTTGAGGCCTACGCCCCGCCAGACCTTCGCGACCGCCTACTGGCTGGGCTGCGGGCCGGGTCGATCGAGGAGGGCACCGACGGGTCGATGTTCCTCACCGAGCGCGACGGTGGCTCCGATCTCGGAAGGTCGGTGCATTGCACCGCAAAGGACATCGGGGACGGGCGCGTGCTCCTTGAGGGCGAGAAGTGGTTCTGCTCCAACATCGACGGCGCGGCGATCGTGATGCTGGCCCGTCCAGAAGGTGCCCCGTCTGGGTCGGCCGGCCTCGGGCTGTACCTCGTGCCGAGGGAACTCGACGACGGCACTCGCAACCATTACCGAATGCGTCGCCTCAAGCAGAAGTTGGGCACGAAGAGCGTGCCAACGGGCGAGGTGGTGTTCGAGGGCGCGCTGGGTTATGCGCTCCGGCCAACCGGCGACGCTCAGCGTCCCGCGAGCTCCGATGCGGGCGGCCTGAACCGAATGATGGAGATGGTCAACGGATCACGGTTTGGGGTGGCCCTGATGGGTCTCGGCATTGCCAGGAGAAGCTTCCTCGAGGCCACCATCTGGGCTCACCACCGCCAGGCCAAGGGCCGGCTCCTGGTTGATCTCCCGCTGGTCCGCGAGCAGCTTGTTGATTTGCAGGTAGAGCTCGAAGCTGCGCTCGCCATCGGCTTCGAGTGCGCGGCGGCGATGCGTCGCCCCGACGGCGCTCGACTCCGCCGCATCCTTGTGCCGGCGGCCAAGAACCGGCTGTGCCGGCTCGGCGTCGACGCCGCATCCTTCGCGGTGGAGCTCCACGGCGGCAACGGCTATTGCGAGGACTGGGGACTGACCCGGCAACTCCGCGATGCGCAGTGCCACCCCATCTGGGAAGGGAGCGAGAACATCTGCTCGCTCGACATCCTCCGGGCGATCAGGCGCGACTCGGCTCACGAGGCTGCGTTGGCGCGTATCGACGCGGCCTCGGAGGCGGCGCGCTCTGGCATCGACGCGCTCGAACCCGCCGTGGCGGCGACCAAGGCTGCTCGCGACCGTCTCGCCGCTCACATCGATGAGGTGGCCTCGCTCGAGTCAGACGACGCCGAGGCCAAGGCCGGCCATCTCGACGGGCTGTTCGCTCAGACGGTCAGTGCGGCCCTGCTGCTTGAGCAAGCCGCGACCGACCCGCGCAAAGCGCTGGTTGCCACCCGATTCGTCCGCCGGCACCTTGCGGGAGCGGGCGACCGGTGGGACGACCGCATTGCCCAACTGGCTGGCCGCGAAATGTTGGCTTATGCCGACATCGACCCTGACGTCGCCACCAGCGCCATCGCCGGCTGAGGGTAAGCCGAGCCGTTCGTAGCATCGACCGGGGGTGGTGCCGCCGCGATCTAGTGTCGAGGCCATGCCGGAGCGCACGCCCGCGGTGATCTCATGCCGTTGAACAGCGAGCACGTCGGGCAGTCGAGTGCGCCGATTGCCGTGCACGTCGACCGACGCTGGACGATGGCTTTCGCCGCCGGGCTGGGCGACACCGACCCGGTCTACCTCGACTCGACCCGAGATGACGGGCTGCAGGTCCATCCGATGTTTCCCGTCTGTGTCGACTGGCAGAGCATGACCGGCGGCGTACCGGGCCTTGCTGAACTGGCTCCGGATGAGGCCAGCCGCGGCGTCCACGTCGGACACGACCTCGAGTTGCATCGCCGCCCTCCGACCGACGCCGAGGTCACGACCTGGGCCACCCTGGAGGGCGTGGAGAGGCGCAAGCCGGGGGCGTATGCCGTCATTCGTCACGAGGCAACTGGTCCTTCCGGCGAAGCGCTCTGGACCTCTCGTATGGGCGTGCTGCTGCTGGGGGTCGAGGTGGATGGCCACGACCGAGCGGCCAGAGTCGACCCAGGTGCCTCAGACGGCATGAGCCCGTCCGAAGTCGAGCCGACGGAGATCGCCCGCATTCGCATCGCCCCCGGTGCGGCACACGTCTATTCCGAGTGCGCCCGCATCTGGAACCCGATCCACACCGACACCTCGGCGGCGCGAGACGCCGGGATCGACGCCCCGATTCTGCATGGCACGGCGACTCTCGGGTTGGCCGTGTCGCGGGTGGTTGTGGCCGAGGCAGGCGGCGACGCAACGCGGGTCAGGCGGATCGCGGCCCGATTCGGTGCGCCGGTCTTGGCTGGCGATCTGCTCTCGGTCCGAATCACCGAGCGTCGCTATTCGATGATTGGGTTCGACGTGGTGAACGAAGAAGGCACCACCGTGATCAGCAGCGGTCTCGTCGACCTGCGTTCGTAGCGGAGCCCCTCCGGCTTCATCGACTGGCGTGTTAGACACACTCCCATGGACCTGTTCGAAGCCATCCGTACAACGCGGGCGATGCGTCGCCTCGATCACGATCGGCCCGTCGCCGAGGCCGACATCATCACCATGTTGGAGGCGGCGACGAAGGCCGCGACGGGAGGCAACAGCCAGCCGGTGCGCTGGCTCGTCGTCACCGATGCGGACAAGCGGGCCAAGCTCGGCGCGATCTACCACGACTGCTGGCAGCCGGTGCGTGCTCGCTATGAGGCGACCGATCCGGACGACACCACGAAGCGCGTGCTGCGGTCAGCCGATCATCTCGGCGACCACATGGGTGACGCGCCGGTGATCATCATCCCGTGCAGCAAGGCTGGCGACCCGGCGTCGGTGTTCCCCGGCGTGCAGAACCTCTTCCTGGCCGCCCGCTCTCTCGGCCTCGGCACCACCCTCACCACGGTGCACCGACTCAAGGAGCAGGACGTGAGGGACGTCCTCGGTATCCCCGAAGACGTGACCACGTGGGCCATGATCCCGGTGGGGTACCCCACCGGCAAATGGGGTGAGGCCGCCCGTCAACCGGTGGCCGAGA
>JBPCMH010000255.1:0-3319 GCA_051002495.1 Acidimicrobiales bacterium | reverse complement strand
CGAGGTCACGCAGCAGGTCGAGGAGTCGTCGCGGTCGACGATCGACGTCATCGAGCGGAAGGATGTTCGGCCCGTTCGGATCGCGGTCGTCGGCGTCGGAGCCACCTGCGTCGATCGGCTCGACCGGCGCGGTGGTGATCTTGTCGGCATCGAGCAGTCGGCCCGTGTAGTCGCTGGTTCGGCCCAGCAGCTGCGGGCCGGGCGGTTGCTGGAAGGCGGGCACGATACGACGGAGCACCTCGAGCTCGTCGGCATCGACCGGCAGCGCGTACGCCAGACGTGGCAGCGTCGACCGGTGCGACCGGAGGAGGTGTGCCGCTTCGATCGTGTCGCCCTCGGCCTGACGCAGTGCGGCTGCCGCGAGCGCCGGATCCCAGAGGCCACCCTCGCCCATCACCCGGTCCACGGCTGACCGCATCCGATCGACCAGCTGATCGTCGGTCAGTGGTGGCGACGGCGCCTCGCGTCGGGTTCGCTCGATCAGGCGTTCGGCGGCGACGATCGCATCGTGGCCGCCGCGTGCAGCGGCGTAGCCCATCAGTGTCCTCCGTTCGCGATGTCGCTGCCGGTCGTCTTCATCCTCATCGTCATCGCGCCACGACCTCGACGCGACAACTGCGGGGGATCCCGACGATGACGCCGTCGTCCGCGACGATCCAGGTGTCGACTCCTGCGGGGTGACGGCGATTGACCGCCGCGAGCGTCTCGAAGATCTCGCCCGGAATTCCCGCCACGCCGAACAGCCGTCCGCGCATCGCCCCCGGGCCGCTCACCCACACTCGCACCACCCGATCGTCGACGTCCGCCACGGACGCGACGTCCGCGGTCAGACGCGCGCACGACAGGCACAGCCGGGCTCCGCGTTCAGGCGCCGTCGCCGAGCCGCGCCGGATCTGCTCGATGTCGGCGACCGCGGGAACTCGGACCGCGACCACCATGTCGGCATCGGCGAGATCAGACACGATCCGAGCGCCGGTCGAACGACGGATCGATGTCGCGACGTTCGGCGACGCAGGGTCGAGGTCACCGATGACCGACACGGCGACCTCGAGATCAGCGAGCGACAAAGCCGGAAGTGCGACGGCGGGGAGCCCGCCGGGAGCACGCTGCTCGATCGCGTGCAGACGACCGGGATTCGCAAGCGTGTCCAACAGCGTGCGAAATACCTTGAGCGAGGCATCGGCGTCCAATGCAGCCATCAATCCGCCGCTGGTGATCGTCATGCGAGTTCCTCGAACACGACCCGAGTCGGTGCCAGGTCCGACCACTCGGTCGCCGCCGCCCGAGCGCGTCGGTCTTCGGTCCTGGCACACAGCGCCGCCACCGCGAACGCGGCGTCGGGGTCGATCAGCGCGGCCGCCTCACACAGCGCCGCGGACAGCGCCGCTTCCCGGTCGACACCCATTCGCCTCGACCACCCGGTCTCACCACGCCCCTCGACCTCGGCCCGTGTCACCACGACCTCACCGAGCTGAAACCGGTCTCCGCAGACCGGCTCGCGAACCTGGAAAACCACCACACCAACCTCCGGCGCCGCCGTGACCACCGGTGCTTCGAACGTGGCCAGCAACTCGTCGGCCAGCGCCGTCAGCTCCACGCGATCAGCCACCGCGAGGAGCGTCACGCGCTCGTCGCGGGTGTACGAAACCGTCATGGCAACCATGATGCAGTCACGAGGTTGTCTAGACAAGTAGCGGTGGTGAACTCCACCCGACATTTAGCCGAAGTCTTCCTGAACCAATCAACAGTCGCCTCTCAACCGGCCGGCCGCAACGTCGGAGCATCCCCGCTCCCGAGTCCGACCGACTCCGAAAGAAGTGGCGCTCGCCGTGATCGCGATTTGGACGGCCGGCGAAGCGTTGCGGGCCACGCACGAGTCGTGACGACCTCCGGTTCTGCGGGTGCCTCGACATCCGAGTGCGCACCAGGTATCACTGCACGTCAGCTCATACTCATCGACCTGCGCATACTCGTGGCGCGGCTCCTCGCCGAGACATCGGCGCGGACGCGGATCGGTCGCTTGTATTCGTCGCCTGCTACGTCCGAACCCGGCCCCGGCTCGTGCGGCTGACCCCCGACATGGTCCTGACCCCGACTCCGGGCATCGAGGTCAGCACCCCGCAAAGAGGGTGCGCGTCGACGAGCTCCTCGACCTGGACAGCGATCTCGTCGCGTTGACGGCGAAGCATCACCAGTTGCTCGGCCAGGCGCGGCAACACCTTGGCGGCTGCGTCGGTGCCGGTCACGACCACGGTCTGCTCGGCGAGCGCCGCTCAGATCTCGGAGGCGAGCCGATCGCCTTGGCGTGGTGCCCGGCGTCGCAGACGTGTCGGCAATCGCGCTCGACCGAGCGACTGGATTGCCGTCGGTGAGGGATACCGCACCAGCAGCTCGAGCACCGCGGGGTGATGCATCTCTGGGCCGATGACTCGTTCCAACGCTGGATGGATCCGGGTCAACAGCCCCCGAACCCGGTTGGAGACCCGGTTGATCTGACCGGCCAGGTCCTCGTCGAAGCCGGCCAACATCGCCAACTCCGCCGTGATCTCATCGTCGACTGAGTTCGTCAGTTCGTTCATGGCACTGGGAGACGGCTCCCACAAGCTCCCCCTCAACGCCCGAGCTCCGCGCCAAGCTCGACAAAGCCGAAGGCGACACCGTGACCGCGCACCTGACCCAACGCATCACAGGGAACCCCGGCCATGACTGACGTCAATGTCGTCGCCGTGTCGGTGGCGGCCGTTGCCGGGTTCGAGGCCAGTGGCCTCCACTACACGATCCTCGGTGACCGTCTCGCCGCAGTCAGCTCGGCGGCCGCTTCCCCCGAGGCAACGCCAGGATGGACCTATCCGGTCGAGGTGGCCCGCACCGCCGCAATCGTCATCGTGGTGGCCGGATTGGCGGCACACGCTGACATCAACTCGATCCGCGAGGGTCTTCTGCTCGGCCTGGCCTTGTGGATCGGGTTCCCCGCAATGCTTTGGATCGGCGCCATCATTCACGAACGAACCCCGACCAGACTCGCGGCTATTCACGCCGGCGACTGGTTCATCAAGCTCTCCGTCATTGCCATCGTCGCCTGGCACTAGTGGTGCGGCCGACAAGTTCGCCGGTGTAAGCGCCCGTGAACGAGCGCCGCTCGGGCGCACGGATTCCCGGGCTTCGGTGATTCCGTTACACCGACGAACTTCCGCGCGGGACCACTAGACAGAGACGCAAGGCAGCATGGCGACCGCCGAGCAATCGCACGGTCAGCACCGAACAACTCGGCGTCAGCGCTCGATGAGCCGCTCAGGTCAGGACCGGCCCACTTCCGCGA
>JBPCMH010000254.1:0-4687 GCA_051002495.1 Acidimicrobiales bacterium | reverse complement strand
GTCAGTCACACGCCAGGGTCAGACCCGAGCAGCGGGACCACCACCTGGGAGTCTCCTCCAGCCGATCCGGATACGGCATCGCGATCATGGCTGTCACACCCCGAGCTTCATCATCGAGAACGGGGTGCGATTCATGCCGCCGAACGATCTTGCGGATCTGGATCGCCCATCCAGCGGCTACACGGTGCTCGGCGCGGGCAAGACCTCTATGGACACGTGCTACTGGCTGCTCGAGCAGGGTGTTCCAGCCGATCGCATCCGCTGGGTGCGGCCGCGTGATCCGTGGATTTTGAATCGCGCGGCGGTCCTCGGTGGCGGCAACCCGTTGGCGGTCCGGGTGATGCTGACCCGGGCCGCGGTGGTAGCCACCGACGGACGCGACCTCGCGGCTCGCCTCGAAGCCGAGGGCGTGTTCCAACGGCTCGACCCTGACGTCGAGCCGGACGTGTTTCGAGGCGCGACGCTCAGCCGGTCAGAGCTGGCCGTACTCCGCTCGGTCGAGAACGTCGTCCGACTCGGGAAGGTGCGACGGATCGGCCTCGACACCATCCAACTCGACGGCGGCAGTCTGGACACGGACCCCGACCAGGTCCACATCGACTGCACGGCCTCTGGCGTGGCGCCCAACTGCCGCGGCCCGATCTTCACGCCCCGGGTGATCGACATGAACCTCACCACCTTCGGGATCATCCCGTGGAGCGCGGCACTGATCGGGTTCGCCGAGGCGCGAGACGTCGACGACGACGACGCCAAGAACGAGTTGTGCCCTGTCATCCGCCTCACGGGAGAAGTCGAGCAGCTCCCGGAGCTCCTTCTCGCGACGCTGCGGGCGCAGTCAGTCCGCATGGCCGACCCCGACCTGACCATGTGGATGGAGTCGCTGCGGCTCAACCCCGCGAACGGCGTGATGGCCCGTCTGGCCGAACCCGAGATCCAGGAATCGATGGTCCAACTCATGACGGCGATGGAGCCTGCACTCACCAACCTGGAGGCGATCGCCGGATCGTGAGCTGTCCGGCGGCGCTCAGTCAGGTCGCGGCTCCCCGACCGCCACCCTCTCGAGCGAGCGCATCGCGATGTCGTTGGCGAGGTCGAGCACGGCCTGCTTCTCGAGCCGGCGGCCGCGGTCGACCGACGCTTTCCACGCCTCCTCGCCGAGTCGTGTTCGCACATTCGCGCACACCTCGGTAAATCGCTGTCCGTGAACACCGTGCAACGCTGGCGCCGACTCTGCCTCCTCGGTCGCTGCGATGAGCATCGCGGCGTCCACGTCAGCGCCGATCTCGGCCAAGAGCTCGATCAGGTTGCGGATGGTCGTCCACTGCTGCGTCCAGTTACCCGCGAGGCGCCAGAGGTCGAGCAACTCGAGAAACGTATGCAGAGCGCCCGCCTGATCGCCGAGTCGACTGCGCAGCGAGGCCACGGTGACGAGCCCGATTCCGAGCCCGAACCCCGAGTTCAGTCCGCGCCCGATCTCGACTCCCTTCTCGGCTACCGCGAGTGCCCGCTCCGGGTCGCTGACCGCCAGTGCCTCGCCCAGGCCGTAGTAGGCCCGGGCCCGCAGCATCGGCGAGCCCACGGCCTCTGCGTATCGGCCCATCTCGTAAGCCCGATCGGCGGCCCGCTCCGGATGTCCGTCATACGCATCGGTGAGCACGGCATTGAGTGCGAACCAGATCTGCCCCCACACCTCTCTTCCCGTCCGGTTACAGAGCGCGGTGCCCTCCTCGGCCAGCGACCGGACCTCGGCGAGGTTGCCCTCTATCAGGCGGATGACACACAGCATTCCGAGCGGCCAGATCCGACGCTCGTCATCCGGCCCTGAGGTCAGCTCGAACGCTTGCTGGGTCAGGTTGCCGGCCAGATCGAGATCGCCCTCTGTCCAGTAGAGATGCGCGACCGAGGTGAGCAACATCGGCGCATGCCGATGATCGAGGATGCCCGGCATCGCGACGATCGCCCGGGTCCATTCTGCCGCTTCGTGTGCTCCGCCGAAGAACGAAATCGAAGCGCCAACGCCGAGGTCGGCAGCGACATTCGTGTCGCCCGATTCGAGTGCCCACGCAATCGCATCACGGATGTTGTCGACCTCGACAAAGTGACACCGGAACCACGTCTGTTCGTCGCTCGAGCCCACCGAGGCGAGTCCACGGTTCAGCGTGTCCCGGTAGACGCCCGCATGCACGCGTCTCGTCGCATCGGTCATGCCGCGTTCGTCAAGCCGATCCTCTCCGAACTGGCGCAGGGTTTCAAGCACCGTATAGCGGGCGCCGTCGTCGGCGAACGACACGGTGATCATCGACTTGTCGACCAGGCGCTCGATCCCGCCCACCACTCCGCCCTCGATTCCTTCGGCCGGGCCACATACAGGTTCAGCCGCGTCGAGCGTGAACCCGCCGGAGAACACCGACAATTGGTCGAAGAGCAGCTGTTCGGCCGGTAGCAAGAGGTCGTACGACCAACGGATCGCAGCATGGAGGGTGCGATGCCGGTCGGCTCGACCCCGGACCGTCGACCGCAGCACCAGCGAGTCCCGGTCGAGCCGCTCGCGGATCATGCCCGGGCTCATCGAGGAAACTCGCGCGGCGGCCAGCTCGATCGCGAGCGGGATGCCATCGAGCCGACGGCAGATCTCCTGCACGGCTTCGCGGACTGAATCGTCGACGGCGAACTGCGGGCGGACCGCTCGTGCTCGTTGCTCGAACAGCTCCACGGCCGCGCCGCGATCTGACCCGCCACCGGCGAAAACGCCGAGCGACGGGACCACCCGGATGTGTTCACCCGCCGCGCCCAACGGCTCGCGGCTCGTCGCCAGGACCCGCAACTCCGACCCGCGGCTGAGCGCAGCGTCTGCCAGGGCGGCGGTTTCGTCGAGCAGGTGCTCGCAGTTGTCGAGGATCACGAGCGAGCGGCGCTCGGCGACCGCGTCGAGAAGCGTGTCACGCAAGCGCCGCCCGTCCGCGGGCGTCACACCAAGGGTGGTCGAAACCGTGTGCACGACTTCGGACTCCGACGCGGCACCAGCGAGCTCGCACAGCCACACGCCATCGGCGTACCGGCCAGTCACGTGACGGCCGTATTCGACCGCGAGGCGTGTCTTGCCGACGCCGCCGACGCCGGTCAGTGTGACGAGCCGGCTGCTATCGAACATGGCATCGATCGCGGCGATCTCGTCCTCGCGACCCACGACGACGGTCGACGGAGTCGGCAGGTTGCTCGATTGGATGCGCTGGGCGCGCAGCGGCGGGAACTCTCGATCGAGGCCCGGCGCGCAGACCTGGAACAGGCGGGACCCACCGGGAACATCCTTCAGTCGATACTGACCCAAGTCGTTGAATTCGACCTCGTCGCCGCGATCAGGGATGACCAGATCGCGAGTGGCGGGAGACACGAGGATCTGGCCGCCGTGACCTGCCTCGTGGATGCGAGCAGCCACGTGCACGGTGAGCCCGGTGTAGTCACCATCGGCCCGGGTCGCATCTCCACTGTGGATGCCCATGCGCAGGGCAAGCGGGCACCCTGAGCCGGCCAGTTCGAGCTGGGCGGCGATGGCGGCCTCGAGCGCTCGGTTCGCCGAATCGAACGCGACTATGAAGCCATCGCCCCAGTTCCGCAGATCGCGGCCCTCGTTGACGGCCGCGGCGCGCCCTACGATGTCACGGGCCTGCTCGAGCGCAGCGGCGTAGCGGTCATCGAGATCGCGGACGTGCTGGGTCGACGCTTCCACATCACCGAACAAGAACGTGAGCGTTCGCGTCGACGGCCTTCTCGCCGTCGACAGCGCATCGTCGCTGTGCTCGAGGATTGCCTGATAGCGATCGACGAGCGACGGCGACGGGTCGACGCCGAGTTCCTCGACCAGTCGGCGACGAGCATCGTCGAACACTCGGAGCGCGTCGGCCTGACGGCCGCAGCGGTACAGGGCGGTCATCAAGAGCTCGACGGCGCGCTCGCGCAGCGAATGAGCCTCCCGGTGGGTCTCGGCCGCGCTGACGATGTCGCGGTGATGTCCGAGGGCCAGCTCTGCCTCGAACAGGTCCTCCGTGCAGTCCAGCCGCAAGTCTTCGAGACGCCTCGCCTCGCGCGCGGCGAAGTCGGCGTAGATGAAGTCTTGGTAAGCCTCGCCCCGCCACTGGTCGAGCGCCTCAGCGAGAAGCCTCGCCGCCTGCTCGCTCCGACCCTCTCCGAGTGCCCGCCGACCCTCGGTCATCAGCTGTTCGAATCGGTAGGCGTCGATGGCCTCTGCGGGGAGGTCGAGCACGTAGCCACCGGAAGTGGTGCGAACCACCTGCGCCTGCTCGCTCCGCGGCCGATCGGGTTCGAGTGCGCGCCGCAGGACCGAGACGTAACTGCGCAGCGTCGACGAGCCGGCCGCGGGCGGGTTGTCATCCCAGACCGCTTCGGCGAGCTGGTCGCTCGTGACAGCTTCGGGGTGACGCGCGACGAGTGCCGCCAACACGGCGCGCTGTCGTACCCCACCGAGGGCGACCAGTTGGTCGCCCGAGGAAACCTCCATGAGCCCCAGTACGCGGATGTCCATCCCGACCCCGGCATGCTAGCGGGACGCCGCTCCAACAGAAGTCCAACCGCATTGACTCACGAGAAACCTCCGCGTAGGCGGGTTCGTTGCCTCACGTAGGAATCTCCGCTTGAGGTCGGGTCCGGTTACGCCTGATCGATGGAGCTC
>JBPCMH010000253.1:0-2927 GCA_051002495.1 Acidimicrobiales bacterium | reverse complement strand
GCGGCTTGGGTCAGGGACTCGTAGTGGCGGCGAGGCGATGCAGGTCGGCCCGGAAGCCGGGGTTCGGGTTGGCGGCCGGAAGCGCGACGAGCACCTCCTCCAGTGCCCGGTCGGCCGGGACGCCTCGGAGCACGGAGTAGGCGGTCGCTACGGCGGGTGTGCGGCTCTGTGCGGCGACGCAGTGGAGCAGCACGTCATGGCCGTCATGCCGCAGCGCCGCGATGGTGCGAGCGGCGTCAACGAGCATGAAGTCGAGGTTGGGGTCGATCTGTGGGGCGGCGTGATCGATGAGGCGGTAGCTGACGTGTTCGATGTCGGGGCGAATCTGTTGACGTCCGACGAGGCGCGGTCCGACTGTCTCGCATACGTGACAAATCTGTCTGGCATGCATGACATTCAGAAATGTCATGCATGCCAGACAACGACGAAAAGAAGGTGCCATGCTCGCCACCGTTCGAGACCTCGGGGCCGCCGTACGCGACGCCCGGCGCCAGGCCGGCCTGAGCCAGCGGGCCGTTGCTGATCGGGCCGGCGTCCCCCGGCAGTGGGTATCCCGCCTTGAGACCGGCTCCAATCCCGGCGCCGAACTCTGGAAGGTGTTGGACCTGCTCGCGGCACTCAACTTGATGGTGGTGCTCGAACCGGTTCCGCAGCCACCAGACGACCTCTTCGACGATCTGTTCGGGAGTTCGTCATGACCCAGATGAACGTCTTCCTCGACGGCGTCCAGGCTGGAGTTGTCGAGCAGGTGTACGGCGGCTCACTGAGCTTTACCTACTCCTCGAGCCATCTGGTTTCGCGCGGCCCGACCCCGCTGTCGCTGTCGATGCCGCTGGCCGCACGCAGTCACGGCAACCGTGTCGTCACCGCCTGGCTAGAAGGCCTCCTTCCCGATAACGCAGCGGTGCGCGAGGAATGGGGTCGCCGTTTCAAGGTATCGGCGCGCAACCCGTTCGCCCTCCTTCGGTACGTCGGGCGCGATGCCGCTGGCGCCGTCCAGGTGATGCCAGTCGACGTGAGGCCGCACGATGCCGCGCGGCGGGTCGGTGACGTGAGCCGCCTGTCCGAGTCCGAGGTTTGCGAGATGATGTTCGAACTGACCGTGCGTGATGCCGGCTGGGAAGTTGGCAAGGGCTCAGGACGGTGGAGTCTGGCCGGGGCGCAAAACAAGGTTGCCCTGCACCAGCTCGATGACGGCAACTGGGGCGTCCCGAACGATTCGACCCCCACGACGCACATATTGAAGCCAACGCGCTCGGACACTCGCTTCCCCGACCTGCACGTGAATGAGTTCGTGTGCCTGCGGGCAGCCGGGCTACTTGGGCTGCGCGTTGCGGATGTCGACCTCGCTGATTTCGGCGGGGCTAAGACCTTGGTGTCCACCCGCTACGACCGGCGCCGTTCCCCCGACGGTCCCTGGCTGCGTCTGCATCAGGAGGACCTGCTCCAGGCGATGTCCTACCATCCGTTCCAGAAGTATCAGGCCGATGGCGGGCCGAGTGTGAAGAACGTGGCGGCTCTGCTGGGAACCCTCGGGCTCGCCGACCGTGGCGCCGTGCGGACGACGTTCTTCGACGCGTTCGCCTTCAACGTCCTCGTCGGGGGCACGGACGCGCACGCGAAGAACTACAGCCTCCTGCTGCGCGGCCCGAGGGTCGCGATGGCACCGCTGTACGACTCGGCCAGCTACGCCCCCTACCTCAGGCCAAGCGAGGTGACGAAGAGCTCGATCAAGGTGGGCGAGCATTGGGAGGTGCGCGATGTCACGGTCAAGGACTGGGTTTCCGTCGGCGCCGTGCTCGGACTGGACGACGAGGAGGCGCTGGCCCGGGTAGAGAAGTTGCGCACCGGCCTGCCCGATGCGGTGATGCACGCGGCCGACCAGGCGCCGCCGCCGTTCAGCAAGGACGCGCACCGGGTCGCCGCCGCAGTCGCCCGCCAGAAACATCTGCACGTTCCGCGGCTGCCACAGGCGCGCCGCTAGGCAACTTGTCCTGCGCGGCGCTGGCCGGCGTCGACCTCGGTCGCGTGTTGGTCGCCGACCTCAAGGAGACAGGTCGCGCTGGCAGACGACCTGCTCCACATCTTCATCATCACGATGGCCTCGCGGCACCCCGGATTCCATGTCGTTCGACCAGGGCTTGATGTAACTTCAAAGCCTAAAGTTACATCCAGGGCGTCTTGGCTGCTGGCTATTCGCTATCCGTCCGGAGCGCCCCTCCCTGTCCTAGGTAGTCGACTCGGGTCAGTGCACCCTCGGTCGGAAGCCGAATCTGGCGGCAAGGCGCGTGGCCGCCTCCGGTACCCCTCGCCACCGAGGATCACCCAGAGCGCCGTCGCCAGCCATGCGATCGAGTTCTTTGAGCACTCGGCGGCACGCAGAGGGCGCGGCGAGAACCGCGACGACGTGCTGATCGAGGGTGACAGGGGGAGCGGCCTCGACCTGCGTCACGACCTTGATGGGGACGCGCCCCGTGTGCTCGATCTTGCGGATCTCGTATGCCGATCTGCGGCACTCGGTCGAGCAGTACACGGCAGGGCGGCCACGCCCGGATTGGACCACGGCGCCGCTGCACTGTGGGCACTGCGTAAGCCGGGGGCGCGAGGTGGTCATAGGCTGATCCTAGACTTTCGTTCGACGAAAAAAATCCAGGGTGCAAGAGGTGTGTGGCCCAATGGTGTGGAAGGAATCCGTGGGGGTACCTGGTCGGTGAACCGGTGCGTGCCGTGGTCACGGTCGAGCATGGTGGATCGGCTCGTCGCCGGTGTTGGCAATGTCGCGCCTGGGTGACTCTCTGCCGAGTCAGAGCGGGGCTTCAGGTCGGTGACACGTAGTCGGTTACGGGAGGTGGCGGGTGATGTCGGATCAGTCGGTGAGGCAAGCGGCTCGGCGGAAGGCGCGGGGTGCGCAACGACGCCTGTTGGCC
>JBPCMH010000252.1:0-7511 GCA_051002495.1 Acidimicrobiales bacterium | reverse complement strand
AAGCGGGCCGGCGCCACCGTGCTGGCCACCGCCTCCAGCGACGACAAGCTCGAGCGACTCGCTGAGCTCGGCCTCGACCACGGCATCAACTACGTCGACACCGACTTCGCCGATGAGGCCCGCAAGCTGACCGGGGGCAAGGGCGTCGACCTCGTGCTGGACTCGGTCGGGTCGACCCTGCCGGGCAGCATCCGCTCGCTCGCCTATCGGGGCCGCATCTCGTATGTGGGCAACGCCGGTCGGGCCGGCACCCAGATCGATGCCTCGATGATTATGGGTGGCAACCAGTCGATCACGGGCGTGTTCCTCGGTGCCGAGCTCATGATGGGTGGCCGCGCGCGGGCCAACATCGCCCGCCTCATCGACGAGGTGGCCGCGAGGGACCTGCGGGTCGTGATCGACAAGACCTTCCCGCTCGCCGAGGCCGCGGCTGCCCACGCCTACATGGAGGACCGGCAGGCCTTCGGCCGCATCGTCCTCGTTCCCTGAGCCAACCTCAGTCGGGCGCTAGCGTCGAGGCATGCCCATGTACCTCATGTTGTCGACGCTGGGACCAGCCGGTTCAGCCACGCTGCGCGAACATCCCGAGCGTTTGACGGAAGTGAACGCGGAGGTCGAGGCCTTGGGTGTGAAGGTCATCACCCAGTTCGCCCTGCTCGGTCAATACGACTTCGTCAACGTGTTGGAGGCGCCGGACGACGTCACGATGGCCAAGGTGGCGCTGGTCCTCGGGGCTAGAGGCACGGTCAAGACTCTGACGCTGCCCGCCATCCCGGTCGAGGAGTTCGTGCGCAAACTGCAGTCGTAAGGACGCCGCCGAATCAGGCGAACCACCACATGTCCTTCTTGGAGCGCTCCGGCCTGACCTGATCGAGACCGAACTCGGTCGGAAGCACCGCTCCGTCGGAGAGGCGGCGCACCGTGCACGCGTCGCCCGAGACATCGACGACCTCGAAACCCCGACCCCAACGCTGATCCAGCGAACTGCGGACCTCGACCCGCGTCCCTGGCTCAAAGGCGTTCGCCGTAGACGACATCTCCGTAGTCTCACTCATTTCCGACGTCTGCATCCGATCACCCCGTCGCCGACCACTACGGTGGCCAGACGTGCCCCGCACCGCGGCCCGCCCGTCCCGTCGCCGAGCCCCGTCACTCAAGGTCGAGCGCGAGCTCTGGGCCAGCGGACATCAGGTCGTCGTCGGCATGGATGAGGTCGGCAGGGGAGCTTGGGCTGGCCCGCTCAGCGTCGGGGCCGCGGTCTTGCCCCAGGACCGCCGGGTGAATGGCGTGCGTGACTCAAAGATGCTGTCCGAAGCGGAGCGGGAACATCTCTTCGATCGAATCGCCGAGTGGTGTGACGCATGGGCGGTTGGTCACGCGTCGCAGGAGGAGTGCGACCATCTGGGCATGTCGGAAGCCCAGCGCTTGGCCGCGCGGCGAGCCATCGATGGGCTCGGCCTCCTGCCCGATCAGGTTCTCCTCGACGGGAAGTGGGACTTCGTGGGCGGGGGTATCACTCGCCGCATCGTCAGGGGCGACGCCACCTGTCTTTCTATCGCGGCGGCGTCGATCCTGGCCAAGGTGACGCGGGACCGGATGATGCGAGCCGAGGCCGAACACTTTCCCGGCTACGACTTCGAGTTGAACAAGGGTTATCCGTGCCCGCGGCACAAGGCCGCGCTCAAGGCCTGGGGCCCATCCTCGATTCACCGCCGCAGTTGGGTGTTCATGGACAATCTGCCGTGGGGCATCCGGGTGCCAGCGCCGACGCAGAGTTCCCTGTTCACCGACGCCGAGCTCGCTGGGTGATTGCCGGCGTGGCGTACCTCCACGGCTTCGGGGGCCTTCGTGATCGGTGACATCCTGCGGGTGCTCGGCACCGATCTGGCCGTGGTGTTGGTTGCCGCAGTCCTGCTTTGGTTGATCAGCGTCCGCATGTCCGACCCGAGCTTCGTGGACGCTTGCTGGGGGCTCGGCTTCGTGGTCGTCGCCATCGTGAGCTTCCTGATCACCGACGGCGAGGGAGTACGCCGATCGCTGCTGCTCGCCCTGCCGGTCGTGTGGGGTCTTCGGCTCGGGCTCTCCCTCCTGTGGCGATGGCGTCGCGAGGGCCCCGACCGTCGCTATCAGTCGATGCTGCGCCGGGCGCCCGGCAACCCTCCCCTGTTCACGCTACAGAAGGTCTTCGGGCTCCAGGCGGTGTTGCTGTGGCTGGTGTCGTGGCCGATCCAGATCGGCCAAGCCGCACCCGCACGTACCGAGTCGGTCGCGCTGTGGGTGGGGGTCGTGCTCGCCGTCGTGGGCATCGCATTCGAGAGCATCGGCGACCTGCAACTGGTGCGGTTCCGGGCTGATCCCAGGAACAAGGGAAAGGTGCTCGACCGCGGGTTGTGGCGTTACACCCGGCACCCGAATTACTTCGGCGACACGTGCTTCTGGTGGGGCGTCGGTCTGGTCGCCATCGGCCACCCCATCACCTTGATCGCATTGGTGGGTCCGGCGGCCATGACCTACTTGCTTCTCAAGTGGAGTGGCGTGGTCGTACTCGAGCGCCATTTGCATCGGGCTAAGCCGGCCTATGCCGCGTACGCCGCTCGCACCAGCGCGTTCGTGCCAAGGCCACCTCGGCCCTCCGCAGGCTGACCGCGCGGATCGCATGGCACCCTTGTTCGCCCGGATCAGGTGGCTCTCGGCCAGCATCGACTGCGACCGTCACTCCCTCGAAGACACCTGGGCCTTCTGGGCTGCGGCGACCGCCAGCACGCCGTCGGAGCCGTGGGGTGACGATGGTGAGCATCGCTCGCTCCTGCCGGAGATGGGCGACAGCCACGCGCATGTCCAGGGCAACAGCCGGCCAGGCGAGGCCGGTGGCGTGCACCTCCACGTACACGTCGACGACCTCGACGCCGCGGGCGCCGGGATCGAGGAAGCTGGCGGAGAGGTGACCGATACCTCTGACTCCCGCCTGGCCGCGGTGACGCCGTCCGGGTTCACGCTCTGCCTCGTGCCGGGCGACGCATCGACTTCCCGTCGGCGCGCCCCTCCCGTTTCCATCCCCGGCGCGGGCGATCTCCTGCTCGACCAGGTGTGCATCGACGTGCCCCATGACCGTTTCGACGCCGAGCAGCAGTTCTGGAGAGCCTTCACCGGGTTCGAGGTCAACTGGTACGACGTGCACCCGTATGCCCGGTCATGCGCGATCCCACGGGTCGAGAGTTTTGCGTGACGGGTCGCGACCCGATCACGGGTCGAGTGCCCGACTGAAAACGAACCCGCCGCGAGGTGTCGGTCGCTGACATCGGTACGCTCGACGGCATGGACAACGAGACACGGAGCCAGATCAATGACGCTCTGGCGATCGTGCTCGGCGACCGCCCTCCGGCACATGAGGACTTCGCCAAGCAGATCGTCGACGCGTTTGCCGCCAACGTGAACCCTGGGTTCCTCGAGGCGCGAAAGTCGGTCACCGAAGCCGGAGACGAGGCGGTGATCGAGTGGTCGGGAGAGGGATCGATCATCCGGTCGGTCAAGGGTCGGGAGTTCATCGACCTGCTCGGCGGCTACGGCATCTACAACTTGGGCATTCGCCACCCAGACGTCATTGCTGCTGTTGAGGCCCAACTGCATCGCTCGCCGCTGCACACCCAGGAGTTGCTCGACCCGCTGCGGGGGTTGTTCGCCCGTTCCCTGGCCGCGATCGCGCCGGGGGAGATCAACAGAGCGTTCTTCTGCAACTCCGGTGCGGAAGCGGTGGAAGCGGCCATGAAGCTGGCCATGTGGAACACGGGCCGGCACACATTCGTGGCCACCGAAAACGGGTTCCACGGCAAGACGCTCGGCGCGGTCAGCCTTACAGGCAAAGAGCGGTTTCGTGAAGCGTTCCAGCCCGCCCTCATCGACTGCGCACGCGTGCCGTTCGGAGATCTTCACGCGCTCGGTGAGGCGCTACGCAACGCGGACCCCCTGCCCGCGGCGTTTGTGGTCGAGCCGATTCAGGGTGAGGCCGGCGCCACCGTGCCGCCAGACGGGTACCTGGCCGGCGTTCGGGCGTTGTGTAACGAGACCGGCGTGCTGTTGATCGCGGATGAGGTGCAGACGTGTCTGGGGCGAACCGGAGCCATGTTCGCGGTGGATCACTGGGATGTCGCACCCGACATCATCACTCTGGGTAAGTCGGTCGGCGGGGGAGCAATACCGGTCGGCGTGACCATGTCGACGCCTGCGCTCTGGCAGGTGTGGGAAGCCGACCCGTTCGTGCACTCCAACACCTTCGGCGGCAACCCCCTGGCGTGCGCGGCTGGCATCGCGGCAGTCGCGGTCACGGTCCGCGACGACTTGCCTGCCCGAGCAAGCAAGGTTGGCGCCACGTTCGAAGCCGAGGTCGGCGCGCTGGCCGAGGAGTTCCCGCACGTGCTTGAAAAGGTGACGGGCAAGGGTCTCCTGTTGGCCATGCACTTCGCCACCAACAAACTCGGTTACGCGGTCGCGGCCGGCCTGTTCCGCCGCGACGTTCTGGTTGCGGGCACCACCGCCAACGCTCGCGCCATCCGCATCGAGCCGGCGCTCACCATCCCCGATGACCTGGTCGGTGTCGCCCTCGATCGGCTGCGTGATGCGATATCGGAAGTGGCGTCTAGCGAAGCAGCCTGATCAGACGCCGGTAGTCCGGCTGCGGGGGTGACGGCGAGGTCAGAGCCTGAAGTCGGCCTCGGGTGAGATGGTGGCGGTATCCATCTGGGCCTTCTGCAGCCGACCCGACCAGTCCCAGTTCACCGACTGCCAACGCGTGACCTGATCGAGCACCCACACGCCCGACTGTCGGCTGCCATTGCCGGACCGGGCGTTGCCACCGAACGGGAGATGTGCTTCTGCTCCTGACGTCGAGTTGTTGATCGAGACCATGCCCGAGGAAATCTCGTCCTGGAACCGGAATGCGATCGCGGGTGTCGATGTGTAAATTGACGCCGACAAGCCGTAGCCGTGCCCGTTGGCGAAGCTCATGGCCTCGTCGAAGTCTGCCGCCGTCGCCACGCCGACGAGCGGTCCGAAGGTCTCGGTGTTCGCGATCGCATCGTCGATCCGAACCCCTGCGGCGATGGTCGGGTGGTAGTAGATGCCACCGGCGTCACCGACAAATCCGGGCCGGGGGTTGTCGACGGAGATGCGTCCGGTCCCGGTCGACCCCAACACCTGATGGTGATCCTCGATCAGGGCGAGATGTTGTTCGAACGATGCCGCGAAACGCTCAGACATCAAGGGACCGAACAGCACGTCCTCCCGGGTTGGATCGCCGACGACAGCGGTTGAGACGGCTTGGTTGAAACGGGCGAGGAACTCGTCGGCCACTGCCTCGTGGGCGATGACCGTGCCCAGCGACGTGCAGCGCTGGCCGGCGGTCCCGAACCCCGAGAAGAGAGCGCCTTCAACCGCGAGGTCAAGGTCTGCATCCGACCACACCAAAAGCGGGTTCTTGCCGCCCAGCTCGAGGCATGGCGTCTGAAGGTGGCGCCCGCACAACCCGCCGATCTCTTGGCCAACTGCACTCGACCCGGTAAATCCGACCTTGTCAATTGATCCCGCATGCAGCGACGCGTCGAGCCCAGCGAATGTCGCCGGACCATCGGCGTGTACGAGCTGGCAAGCGGCCTCCGGTATGCCCGCGGCTCGGATGAGTTGCCACAGGGCATCAGCGGATGCTGCTGCATACTCCGCGGGCTTCCACACGGTGGTGTTTCCCGCCAGGAGCGCAGGCACGATGTACCACGACGGCACGGCCACCGGAAAGTTGCCCGCGGTGATCACGGCCATCGTGCCGACGGGGCGCCGTCGGGTGAACAGGCTCTTTGATGACATCTCCGATGGCACGGTCTGGCCGTAGAGGCGCCTACCCTCGGCGGCGAAGAAGTCGCAGGTGTCGATCACCTCCTGCACCTCGCCGCGAGCCTCGGCGATCGGCTTGCCGATCTCGGTCGTGACGACCTGGGCCAGGGCCTCGAAGTTGGCTTCGACCAATCTGCCCAACGCGGCGATGGCCCGACCGCGGATGGGTGCCGGCACCGAGGCCCACTCGGACTGAGCAGCTTTGGCCGCGCCGGCGGCAGCGGCGAACCCATCGGCTGTGGTGAGCTCGACTGCGCCCGCCTGGCCGCCCGTCGACGGGTTGATCTTGGTGACGCTGAAGGTTGGGTCGACATCGACCGTTGTGCGCGATCGCAGCGATGGGTGGTTGGTGGCCATGCCCCATGGTGCCGCAACCGGTTGCTCGCGGGTGTCAGCGGCGCCGGCCCCTCCCTCGAACGCGCCGAGCGACACCGCCCCGGAGATGGTGAAGGCCAGCCGGATTGGGCTCACCCGCCACGAGCGTCGCCTTGCAATGGTTCGTTGATCAGGAACTGCGCGGCTGACGCGAAGTAGTCGAGCAGTTGAACTCGGAGCGACTCGTCGCCGATCTCCGAACCGTTTACTGCGTCGCGCATGTGCGCGTACCAGTGGGCCGCTTCCTGCTCGCCGATGACAAACGGCATATGCCGGGAGCGAAGGCGGGGATGACCGCGGTCGTCGGAGTAGGTGGTCGGGCCACCCCAGTACTGGGCGAGAAACAGAGCCAGGTGAGTGCGCGAGCCAGTCAGGTCCTCCGGGTACATCGGCCGCAGCACCGGATCGGTCGCCACCTGTTCGTAGAAGCGCTCGACGAGGGACTCGAAGAACGCAAGACCGCCTAGGGCGTCGTAGACCGTGGTCATCCGAGGGCTCCGCGACGCAGGTTGACGTCGAGAGCGAGGGTGAGGCACCGGCACGCACCGCCAGCCTTGGTGAACTCGCTGACGTCGACCACTTCGACCGAGAAACCCCACGCCTCCAATTGTCGGCCGACCCGTGGGGGGCAATGCGGCATCACGATGTTCGTACCGACCACAACCGAGTTGGCGCAGAAGTCGTCGCCTTCGTCGACCTCGAGCACGAGTGGCTCCGGGACCAGTGCTTCCAGCACGGCCTGGCCGTAGCTGTCCCAGCCGGCGGGCACGACCATGGCCCGGCGATCGTCAAGCGGGCAGAACGTTATGTCGAGGTGGTAGAAGCGCTCGTCCGGCAACTCGACGGACCGGACCGCGGCCCCCGTCAGTTTCGAGAGGTAGGCGTGTGACGCGGCATCTGATCGTTGGCGGTAACCGCTGACCAGCACATCGCCGAACGGGAGCGCGTCGCCCGCGCCTTCGTGGGCCAGGTCTTCGGGTAGCCGGTCGATGCGGTACCCGGCTTGTTCAAACCAGGCGATGTTGTGTGGGGTCTCGCCTTGCCGTTCGAGATTCTTGAAGTGGGCCGGCACGAACTGGTCACCGTTGACGACCCCGGCGTTGGCCGTGAACACCAGATCGGGCAGGCCGGGCTGGGCCGGCATGACCTCGATTGAGGCGCCGGCGTCCTGCAGCGCGGTCACGAGCGTGTCCCACTGCACCTGGGCTCGGGGGGGGGAGAAAGCGAGAGGGGTGGGGGCCGAGGTGTCGATTTCG
>JBPCMH010000251.1:0-2773 GCA_051002495.1 Acidimicrobiales bacterium | reverse complement strand
GGTCGGCCTCCGCCGAGACAGCGGCGACGGCGAGCACACGCAGCCCGGCTTCTGCAGCCGTGGCCTTCGACCACGACCCGTCCCGCAGTCCGACCCGCACGTCGACGCCGCTGTCACGCAAGTTCAGCGCATGAGCATGCCCCTGAGATCCGTAGCCAATGACGGCCACCTTGCGTCCGGCGATGATGCTCTGGTCGGCGTCTTTGTCGTAGTACACGTTGGCCATGTCGTTCTCTCTCTCAGGCGGACCGCAGCGTGCGGCCCTGGGTGCGGGGTGTCTTCTCCAACTGGGCAAGGGCGACTCGCCCGCTTCGTTGCAGTTCGACGATGCCGAAAGCCCGGATGAGCTCCTCGAAGTCGTCAAGGTTACGCGGCTTTCCGGACAACGAAATCGTGACGGCGTCGTGGCCCACTTCGACGATGGTGCCGTTGAAGATCTGCACGAGTTCGGTGACCTCGCCACGCCGGCCGCCTTCGGTCTTCACCGTGGCCAGCATCAGCTCGCGCTCGACCGATTGGGCAGGGTCGAGCTCGGTGATCTTGACGACGTGGATCAGTTTGAACAGTTGCTTGGTGATCTGCTCCAGCGTCGCCGACTCAACATCAACCACGATGGTGATCCGGCTGAAGCGCTCGTCCTCAGTCGGGGCTACGGCCAGGGAGAAGATGTTGTAGCCGCGGCGGGCGAACAGCCCGGCCACCCGGCTGAGCACGCCAGCCTTGTTCTCCACGAGCACGCTGAGCGTGTGGTGCTTGACGGGCAGCGACATCATCGGCCTCCTTCGCCCTGGCTGGGATCAACGATGACCTCGGAGTTGGTCGAGCCGGCCGCGACCATCGGGTAGACCTTCTCGCTGGAGTCGGTGCGGAACTCGATGACCACCGGGCGGTCGTTGATCGAGTTCGCCTTGTCGATGGCGGGCTGCACCTCCTCCGGTGATTCCACCCGGATGCCAACGCATCCCATCGCCTCGGCCCACTTCACGTAGTCAGGAAGGTCGGGCGACAGGTACACCTCGGAGTAGCGCTCCTCATAGAACATCTCTTGCCACTGCCGCACCATGCCGAGGTATGCGTTGTTGAGGATGGCGATCTTGACCGGGATGCGTTCGCTGGCTGCGGTGACCAACTCTTGGGCGGTCATCTGGAAACAGCCGTCGCCGTCGACGGCCCACACGGTGCGATCCGGCCGGCCAACCTTGGCGCCAACGGCGGCCGGCACGGCGTAACCCATCGTGCCAAGCCCGCCCGAGTTCACCCACGTGTAGGGGTGCTCGAAGCGCCAGTACTGGCTCGTCCACATCTGATGCTGGCCGACGCCCGACACGACGATGGTCTCCGGCGGGGCGGAGTCGCGCAACTTCTCCAGCACGAACTGCGGCTTGAGCTTCCCGCCGTCCATGTCTTGTTCGTAGGTGAGCGGGAACTTCTCCTGCCATCCCGAGATCGTGCTGCGCCAGGCGGTGCGATCAGGTTGGGAGTCGAGACCGCCCTGGGCCTTGATGACCTCGACGATCGCTTCGATCACGAGGCGGCAGTCGCCGACGATCGGCACGTCTGGCTTGTGCACCTTCCCCAACTCGGCCGGGTCGATGTCGACATGGATGATCTTGGCGTCGGGGGCGAAGCCGTCGAGCTTGCCGGTCACCCGATCGTCGAACCGCGAACCAAGCGCGATGAGCAGGTCAGACTCTTGCATGGCGGTGATGGCGGTGTAATTGCCGTGCATGCCAGGCATGCCGAGACACAGCTCATGGCTGTCGGGCATCGCCCCCCTCGCCATGAGCGTCGTAACCACCGGGATCTGGGTCAGCTCAGCCAGTTCCTTGAGCGTGTCGGCCGCGCGCGCCTTCAGGATGCCGCCACCGGCATAGATCACCGGCTTGTGGCTCTCGGTGATGAGCCTGGCCGCTTCCTTCACCATCTTGGGATGGCCCTTGGTGGTCGGCCGGTAGCCGGGGAGGCCAGCCTTGACCTCGTCGTCGGTCGGCCAGTACCAGTCCATCATCGCCCGCGGGCTGTGGGGGTCGACGATGTCTTTGGGAATGTCGATGAGCACCGGGCCTGGACGTCCGGTGGTGGCGATATGGAAGGCCTCACGCACGATGCGGGGGATGTCGGCCGCGTCGGTGACCAGGTAGTTGTGCTTGGTGACCGACTGCGTGATGCCGGTGGTGTCGCATTCCTGGAACGCGTCGGAGCCGATGGCGGCCAGCGGCACCTGTCCGGTGATGCAGATCATGGGCACCGAGTCGAGGTAGGCGTCGCAGAGCGGGGTGACCACGTTGGTGGCGGCCGGACCGCTCGTCACCATGCACACGCCAGGACGGCCGGTGGCATGCGCGTAGCCCGAAGCCATGTGGCCCGCGCCCTGCTCGTGGCGGACGAGGATATGGCGGATCGGCGAGTCGATGATGGGGTCATACACCGGGAGGATGGCCCCGCCGGGCAGGCCGAAGATGACCTCAACGCCCTCCATCTCGAGGGACTTGATCAGGGCTTGCCCACCTGACAGTTGTGACATCGGTGTCTCCTGGTGACTGCGGGAATTGAAAAGGCCCCCCGAGGTTTCGGGAGGCCGGCAAGCGCACGCGTTGGGACGGCGTGCGCTACGTAACTACGACGATGATGGTGTGTCGGGACATCGGCCAATCAGTCTGTCAGGTGATCGCCCGCCGCACAAACAGAACCCCGGCGCGACGGCGCGCACCAAAGCATCATGACGGGCACAAGCGCGCTAGGTGCGCACAACGGCGTCATGAGGGGCACAAGC
>JBPCMH010000250.1:0-16120 GCA_051002495.1 Acidimicrobiales bacterium | reverse complement strand
TGCCTGGTCAGGTGAGTGGGTCGGGGCCCTGGGTGAAGCTCTCAGCCAGATGGCCGGTGTCGTTGAACCGCCGCACGATCCATCGCTGTGGGGTGACGACCACGTGAGAGATGCCGGCGTTGTCGTTGCCGCCCAGGGCGAACGAGTTGCCGTCAACTGCCTGTCCCACGATCTCTCCGATGACCCCACCATGGACGAAGAGCGCCACGATCGTGTCGGGGTGGGCCGCGGCGATCCGCTCGATGCTGGCACGCACCCGTGCCGCGAAGTCGGCCGCTGGCTCCGCTCCAGGGATCACGTCCCAGCGACGCCTGGCGAACATCTCTTGAGCGATCGGATGCTGCTCGGCGACGTGCTTGCGGAAGACGCCGCCCTCCCACTCGCCGAGGAAAACCTCGCGAAGGTCGGCCTCGATCCGAACTTCGAGGCCAAGACGGGCGGCCAGCGGCGCCGCGGTCTGCCTGGTGCGCTGCAGGGTGGTGGCGTAGATGGCCGTGATGCCCTCGCGCGCAAGGCGTTCGGCGGCCCGCTCGGCCTGGGCCTCACCGACCGGGTCAAGGGGCGGGTCGCCGTGGCCGTCGACCAGCGGGAATTCCTCCCCCTCCATGGCAGGGGCCGATTCGCCATGGCGGACGATCAGCATCTCGCAGGCCCCGGGCGGTCGTTGGAAGCGTGGCTGGCGGAACTGGCGGCGGTCGCTCATCGGCCCTCGAACTTTGGCTCGCGTTTCTCAACGAAGGCCTTCGCTGCCTCGCGGTGGTCGGCAGTCGTGCCGGTGTGGATGTGGTGGGCGGCTTCCATATCGAGGCAATCACCCAGCTCGCCGTGCACGGCCCGGTTGAGGTTCTCTTTCATGTACCGGTAGGCAACGCGGGGGCCGTCGGCCAGCCGCCGTGCCCTGGCCATCACCTCGTCGTGGAGCGCGTCGGGCTCGAAGGTGGCGTTGACGATGCCGAGCGACTCGGCCTCCTCGGCCGAGATGCGGTCGGAGAAGTAGTAGAGCTCGCGGGCCTTGCCACTGCCGACGAGCCGGGTGAGGAACCAGGTGCCGCCGTAATCGCCGGCGAAGGCGACTTTGGCGAAGGCTGTGGTCAACACCGCGCCGGCCGCGGCGTAGCGCAGGTCACAGGCCAGGGCGATCGAGAAACCGGCGCCGGCCGCGGGTCCGGGGATGGCCGCGATGGTGGGCTTCGGCATGTTGTAAAGCCGGCCGGAGATGGCGCGCTGGTTCAGGCGCTGCCGATGGACCTGAGCGTCGTAGGAAACCAACGCACCTCCGGCGGCAGAGCTGGCAGCACCGGCGGCCATGCCCTTGACGTCGCCGCCCGCACAAAACGCGCCACCAGCGCCGGTGAGGACGATGGCACCCACGTTGTCGTCGACCTCGAGATCGACCAACACGCGCGCCATTTCTCCCAACATCCCGGCGGACAGCGCGTTGCGGCGCTCAGGTCGGTTCATGGTGAGCACGGCGACGCCGTCATTGATGCTGCCGAGTAGGTCGTCGGTTCCGGTGTCGATGTCGGTCATGTGCTGTCCTCGCTAGTGGAGATGAGCTGGAAGTGGACGCCACCGATGTCGATCGCGTCGCGCCCTCGTCTGGCGTCGCCGGGGATGTCCAAGGTGACTCCTACGATGCGCGGTGGCCGTTCGACCTGTCCGGCGGTGAACCTTGCTGTTGCCGGCTGCGTACACCGAGTTCTCCAAGCCGAACTCGCGGACACCGGGGTCGTGATACGGCTCGCCGAGGCCCAACTCTCGTTCCAACGCGTCAGCGACAGGAACGAGCCGACGGGCGACGAGGGCGACCTGACGAAGGCGGAGGCTCGACATCGGGCGAAACCCTAACGTGACGCCGCGCGAGACGCGACGCTCCGATGAAGTTGGCAACGTTTGAGCATCGGGGCGGCGGCCCCGGGCTCGTTCCGCTGGCTGAGGTGTGGCATGGCGGCAGGACCGAGGTCACCCGCTGGCGAACAATACAGTCATGAACGTTAGATTTCGCCTACTCCTCGCGGCCGCGGCGATCGTCGCGCTCGCCCTTGGCGTGTCCGTCACCGGTCCAGCGCTGGCCAAGCCCGCTTCGGAGAAGGCCCCAAAGACCTATGTGGCTCTGGGAGACAGCTTCGCCAGCGGACCGCTGATCCCGGTGCAGGAGGGTGACCCCTACGGGTGTCTGCGGTCGAGCAACAACTACGCCCACCTGCTGGCGAGGGCTACCGGCGTCATCCTCACCGACGTGACCTGCAGCGGGGGCCGCACGAAGCACATGACCGAGCCGCAGTCGACGAGTTACGGGACCAACCCACCGCAGTTCGACGCCATCACTGCCGAAACCGACCTGGTGTCGTTGCAGATCGGCGGAAACGACATCGGCTTCTCCGGTATCGCGCAGACCTGTGGCCGTGCCGCCCTCGAGGGTTCGAACTGCCGCTCGAAGTTCCAGGGAGCTGATGGGGGCGACGCCCTGCGAGACCGGATTGCCGACGCGGCGGGTGACGTTCGCGCCGCCATCGAAGGCATCAGGACGCGGACGCGGTCGCCCGAAGCCGAGGTCTTCGTGCTCGGCTATCCCGGCATCTTCAGCCACCAGGAGCCGGCCGGGTGTCCGGCAATGCTCGTTGGAGAGGGCGACGCTCAGTACCTCCGGGGCATCCAGATCGCGCTGAACGAGATGATCGAGGCTCAGGCCATCGCTGCCGGCGCAACCTATGTCGACCTGTATGGGCCGAGCAACGGCAAGACCGGGTGCGACCTACCCGTGATCCGCTGGGTCGAGCCGATCGTGGTGACCAACGCCGCCGCGCCCATCCATCCCAACCTGACCGGTATGCAGGGCATGGCCGTCGTGCTCGAAACCGCGATGGGGAACTCGCTGTACAAGGGCCCGAAGCTCGCAACCCGGCGGTAGACGCTTCGTAGTCGTTGTTCGAAAGGGTCACATCGGCTCGGCGCAGCGTTCGGTAGAACTCGATGCCCTCGTCGCGCAGCGGGTCGCACTCGTTGACGCTGATGAACGTCGGCGGGAGGCCGCGCACGTCATCCTCGGTCGCGAACGATGGCCAGGCCAGCGGGTTGCCGTTCTTGAACTCCTCGATGCCGTAGGCCATCGGCCCACGGTTGCTGTGGAGGGTGAGGAGGATGCCCTCGTTCTCAGTCGAAGACGGGAAGCGATCCTGCGGCCACTGCCCAGCAATGTATGGGCACAGCGCGTACAGGCCGCGGATGAGCCCGATATCGCCGTCACCCAGCAACTTGAGCCCGGTAGCGAGCGTGAGGTTCCCGCCGCCGGCGAGAGCGGCGGCGGGACGAGGGCGTCAGCGCATTCCGAAAGTCGATCATGGCTACGGCCACGCCTTGGTGAGCCAGCAGTCGACCCCAGGTCTGGTACATCCCGCTGAGGGCCGACATGCTCTGCATGCCGCCTCCGTGGATGTAATACACACAGGGGAGTGGCTCGTCGCCCTCGGGGCGCAGCAGCCGCAGCTTCACGGTGTTGCCGTCCGGCGCCGAGGTGAGGTCGTGGTCGGTGATGGTGAGGCCCACCTTCGGGGCGAGCTGTTCGTTGTCGAGCAGCTCGAGCATCGATTCGAGTTGCTTCTGTTGGGCCAGAGCCGCCGGGGTGTTGACCTCCTCGAGGAGCGCCTCCCGGCGGTCTCCTCGGCGTCAGCAGGACAAGCGGAGCCTAAGGGAGCGTCGCGGGGCGTACCGTCAGGAACGACTCGGGCCGGGTACCGGACCCCTCGTGGTCGGATCGTCGTGGCCCGAGAGCTTGATGGGGTTACCCGCGACGACGAGACCGTCGAGCTCGGGCTGGTTGGGGTCGACGATCCGCACGGCCATATTGCGGGCGGCTACCTGCGGGTCGGCCAGCACGGCGGCGACGTCGTTGATCGGTCCACACGGAAGACCTGCGTCGGCCAGGCGGTCGAGCCACTGGGCAACGTTGGCCGTCGCCAGCGCGCGCTCGATCTCGACGCCGAGGTCGTCCGCGTGAGCCGTACGGGACGCGTTCGTCGCGAAGCGGTCGTCGCGCGTGAGTTCGGGGCGACCGATGACCCCGCACAGCCTGGAGAACAAATCGTCGTTGCCCGCGGCGATGATGATCCAGCCATCGGATGCCTCAAAGGCGCCGAACGGCGCGATCGACGGATGTCGCGAGCCGATCGGCCCCGGCACTTCGCCCGTGGCCGCGTACCGGGCGACGGCGTTCTCCAGGATGGCCACCTGGCAGTCGAGCATGGCCACGTCGACCAGTTGGCCGACGCCGGTGGCGTCGCGCTCGCGGAGCGCAGCCAGGACGCCGATCGTGGTGAACAGCCCAGCGGTGATGTCGCCGATGGAGGTACCGACGCGCGTTGGCGGCCCGCCGGGATGGCCGGTCACGCTCATGATGCCGCCCATGCCCTGCACGACCATGTCGTAGGCCGGTCGCTCTGCGTAAGGCCCGGTGCGTCCAAAGCCAGAGACTGCGGCGTAGACCAGACGGGGCCAGCGTCGGTGCACGTCTGCCCAGGGATAGCCGAGTCGGTCCATCACTCCTGGCCGAAAGTTCTCGATCAGCACATCGGCGCCTTCGACCAAGTCCTCGAAGAGCGCACGATCGGCGTCCGTCTTCAAGTCGAGGGTGAGCGCCTCCTTGCCCCGGTTCACCGACGCGAAGTAGGCCGAAACACCATCGATGAACGGCCCGATTCGACGGGCGTCGTCGCCGTTGGGGTGCTCCACTTTGATGACACGAGCCCCCAAGTCGGCCAGCACCATCGTGCAGTAGGGCCCGGCCAGTACCCGGGTCAGGTCGACGACCACGAGTCCGTTGAGCGGTCCGCTTGGGGCGTCAGCCATCGATCGCACGCTAGGCGGCGGGGTACTCTCGACGGCAGGCACTGCTGAGGGTCAAGGGGGAACGACCATGCCGTACGTAGAGGGACGCACCGTTCACGATGCCGACTCCCACATCTTCGAGCCGCCCGGCTACGCGGAGTCTTACGCCGATCCCGGGATCCGAGAACGCCTCGGCGAGGCGTTGGGTACGAGCGACAAGGCGGGGTTCTTCCGGGACGGCTTGGCCAAGCAGGACGACCCCAAGTTTCGGGCCAAGGACGCGGAGGAGATCATGCTCCGCAAGAACCATCTCGCCGTTGGCGCCATCCGCCGCGAAGACCGCACCGACGCGCTCGATTTGTTGGGGTTTGCCAGCCAGCTCGTGTTCACCACCACCTATCTCGCGCCGCTACGCACGTTCGAGCGCGGCGACGACCTCGAACTCGCCTACGCGTTGTCGTCAGCGCACAACCGAGGGATGGTCGATTTCTGCAGCGTTGACGCCCGCCTGCTCCCGGTGTGTCACGTGCCGCTGGCCGATCTTGACCTGGCCGCAGCGACGGCACGCGAGGCCATTGAACTCGGCGCGGCCGCGCTCATGATCAACTCCGACCCGCCCCGTCAGCACTCGCCCAGCCACGTCGGTCTCGATACCGTATGGGCCCAAGCCCAGGAGGCCGGCGTGCCGATCGTGTTCCACGTCGGCGGGGAGAAGCCGATGGCTCCGGTCTACAAGCAGAACGGGCTGCCGCCGGTGCCCGACTTCCATGGCGGCGACGCCAACTTCACGTCGGTCTCATACATGGCCATTCCGTACTCGCCGATGCAGACGCTGGCCGTGATGATTGTCGACGGCGTGCTCGAGCGATTCCCGAACCTCAAGATCGGCGCCATCGAGTTGGGAGCGGCCTGGGTGCCGGGTTGGATGCACTCGATGGACTCCGCGGCCGAGGCTTTTCGTCGGAACGAGGATCGTCTGAAGAGCGCCAGCCTCAAGCCAAGTGAATACGTCCGCCGCCAGGTGAGGGTCACGCCGTATCCGCACGAACCGGCGGGTTGGATCATCCAGAACAGCGGTCCCGAGGTGTGTTTGTTCTCCTCCGATTACCCCCACGTGGAGGGTGGGCGGAACCCCATGAAGCGGTTCACCGGAAGTCTCGAAGGATGCTCCGACGCCGAGCAGGAAGCGTTCTACCGTGGCAACTTCGAAGACCTGATGGGGCCAGCGCTTGACCGGGTCTCGCTGCCTGCGTAAACCGTTAGGCGGTGGGGCGCTGATCGAGGCGACGCCGCGCCACCGCGAGGGCGATGCTGACGGCGACCGAGAGGGGGACGAAGACGAACAGCCGACCCCATGGCTGCCGTTCGGTCGCCCGAGCCGGGGCCGCGGCGATGCCACCCAGCGACGCGTCGTCGTTGGTCGCGGGTGAGACGTCAGCGACCGTTCCAGGTGCGTCTACTGGGGCGGGGTTGTTTGTGAAGTTCGATGACGGCGCGGTCACCGACGGGCCAGACGCGAACGCAGGGAAGCCGCTGCCGGATGACGGCCCACCGAAGGTTGCTCCGGCCGTCGGCGGCGGGCTGCCCGAGCCCTGGCCCGACCCGGAGGAGGTCGTGGTGGTGGTGGTCGGCGCCGGGATGGCTTGTGCTTCGGCACTCACTGCGGCCTGGCTGAAGTTGACCTGCCACGCAGGTCGGGCGGCCGCGGTCGCTTCTGGCACGATCATGATCGAGACCGAGGCCTGGCCGGCAGGGATGAGTGAAGTGATGTCTCCCGTCCAGTTTGCCCCGGTGGCGTTTCGGGTCAACTGGACCGCAGCGCCACATGTGGCCGCTGGCGCGTTGGCCCAGGTGTGGTTGGCCGCCGACCAGGTCGCCGTCGTCGTGCACACGCGCATGGCCGCGGCCTCCGGTACGCCGCTGTCCTCGTTGATCACCAAGATTGCCTTCGTGATCTTGCCTTCGAGGGCGAGCCGGACCGCGGCAACGGAGGCAGGGCCGTCGGGGGCGTTGGCCACTTGGAACCCGCCGTCCGGAGCGGTGGCGATCGGGTTGCGGCTCCACCAGCCGACCTCGGTCACCTCCACGCCGGGGGCCGCCGACCCAGCCACTGGCCCGAACACCAGCGCGAGCGCAAACACGACGACGACTATTCGCGTGAGGGAACGAAGAGGAGTCACCGAGTCGCGCTCCTCGGTCGACGCCGGCGCGCCCGTGTTGGTTGCTGACGCTCGCCGGAGCGGAAGATCACGTCCTCGCTTCCGCCGAGGTACCCCTCGATCACCCGCGGGTTGTTGATTACCTCATCCGGGGTGCCGCGAGCGACGACCGAGCCGAGCTCGAGTGCCAGCAGCTCGTCAGAGATGGCCGTGATCAGCGGCATGTCGTGCTCGATGATGATCAGGGCGGCCCCGGTCTGCTCTCGAATGTCGAGCAACACCGGACCGAGGGCTTCGGTCTCCCGCTGGGCGATTCCTGAAGATGGTTCGTCGAGCAGAAGCACCTTGGGATCATGCGCCAGCGAGCAGGCGAGGTCGACGATGCGCCGGGTGCCGGTCGACAGTTCGCCGACGAACTTGTCGGCGAAGGCCTGCAGGTTCATCTGCTCGATGAGGTCGTCGACCTTCACCGCGAGCTGCCGCTCGGCGTGCCGGACCGCCCCGCTCATCAAGGCGGTGGCGATTGGGTCGCGGTGGGGGATGTGGCGCTCGAAGGCTACGGAGATGGTCTGGCGCACGGTCATCGACGGGAACAGCCGGGCGTCCTGGAACGAGCGCCCCAGCCCAAGGTCGGCCCTCGCGTCTGGCGTCAGCTCGGTGGCGTCGGTGCCGTCAACAACGATCCGTCCACCCTGAGGCGCCAGAAAACCCGAGATCAGGTCGAAGACAGTGGTCTTGCCGGCACCGTTGGGGCCGATGATGCCGAGAATTTGGCCCTCCCGGACCGCGAGGCTGACGTCGGTCACGGCCTTCACGCCGCCGAAACTTACCGAGATCTCGCGGACGTCGAGAACCGATTGATGCTCATGGCCGCAGGTGTCACACACGGCAACGAACTCGCGCTTGGCCGCGGCGAGAGCGGTCTGGCCGTTGCCTCCGCCGGCGGCCGCCGTCGTTCCCTTGAGGAACACGGCTCGCAGGATGTCGGGACGGCTCAGCAGATCGGCGGTCGGCCCGTCGAAGCGCACCTCGCCCTTCTCCATGAACACGGCGCGCTGGGCCAGGGTGATGGCCACGTTCACCGACTGCTCCACCAGGATCACCGTGGTGCCTGCCTCGTGGATGGCCTTCACGATGTCGAGCAACTGCTCAACGATGACCGGTGCGAGGCCGAGGGACAACTCGTCGATCATCAGCAGTTTGGGGCGGGCGATGAACGCCTGTCCCAGCGTGAGCATCTGCTGCTCACCGCCGGAGAGGTTGCCAGCCTTGGCCTCCCACCTGCGACGAAGGATGGGGAAGTACTCCAGCACGTTCTCGATGGCCGCTGAGACGTAGTCGGGCTCCTTCACGAACGGCCAAGCGGCCAACTTCAAGTTCTCTTCGACGGTGAGGTTGGGGAATACGCCCTTGCCGCCCGGCATGAAGACGATGCCGGCGGCGACGGTGGCGTTGGGGCTGTGTTTGGTTGTGACGGTCCCGTCGTAGGTGATGGATCCGCGCCCGGGTGGGACGAGGCCAGAGATAGCCGACAGCAGGGTTGACTTGCCGGCGCCGTTGGTACCCAGCAGTGCGACGATCTCGCCCCGGTTCACGTGGAAGTCGACCCCGAAGAGCACCTGGGTCTTGCCGTAGGAGACGTCGACGCCTTCGACGATGAGCAACTCGTTGCCGGTGATCTGCCGGATGGATCGGGTCGGTGCGTCGGCCCGATGGCCAGGGTCATCATCGTCGACCCGTACATCGGCGAGCAGGCTGGGCACGACGATTCCCCGGAAGCGCGCGATGGCCCGCAGGATGGCGTCCCTGGCTTGGTAGAGCAGCCCGCCCAGGCCACCGGGAATGAACATCAGGATCACCAACATGCCGACACCGCTGGCCAGGAGCCGGCTGAGCGGCTGCCTCGTGAAAGGCGAGAAGTCGAGGAAGGTCAGATAGGCCGCGCCGAGCACGGCACCCGGGATCGAGCCCAGCCCGCCGATGACCGCCATCGAGAAGATGATGAGGCTGGAGTCGGTCTGGGTCAGCGAGCGCGGCACGTCGTACTGATGGAAGACGAAGAACCCGCCTGCCATGGCCGCGATGAAACCAGAGATCGCGAATGCGGTGAGCTTGGCCCGGATCGGACTCACGCCGTAGGACTGAGCGGCGCGCTCGTTGTCGCGGGTGGCGACGAGCACACGCCCACTGCGGCTGTTGCGGAGCGACCTCACCGATCCGATGACGAGGAAGAACGCGATGAGCAGCGCGTAGTAGAAGGTGTGATCGGATTCGAGGTCGTACTTGCCGAAGATGACCGGCCGGGTGATCCGCTGCGCGGTGGTCGGTACCAGCCAGGGGAAGAACTCCCGGTTGATGAAGAAGCTGCCGGTGGCCAAGGCAAAGGCGAGTGTGTTCACCGCGAGGAACAAGCCTCTGATGCGCAACGCGGGGATGCCGATCAGGATGGCAACGACCGCGCCCGTCAGGCCGGCCGCGATGAGGCAAGCGAAGAAGCCCCAGCCATGCTGAGCCAGGGTGCCGGCCACCGCGGCGCCGAACGCGGCGAACGCCATCTGTCCGAGGCTGATCTGGCCCGCCCATCCGGTGAGCACGGCCAGCGACACCGCGATCATGGCCAGGATAAGCCCGATGCTGACCAGGTTGATCTGGCTGGCCTTCATCGTGAGCGGCACGACGAGGAGCAGGATGAGGCCGATGGCGGCCATGGCGGCCAGCCCCCACCGCACGATCGGATCGCTGCGGAGCTCCTTCGGGATGGGGCGCACCTCCTTGGTCGCCGACCACGATGAGGTGTCGACGGCCTCGGCGCGTGCCACCTTGCCCCGCCGCTGGAAGAGCAGGGCGCCGAGAATCAGGAAGAACAGCACGCCGTCGACGACCAGCGTTCGCCCAGTACGGAACAGCACCGCCTGTTCGAGCATCCCGATGACGAGGGCGGCCCCGAATGCGACCGGCAGGCGCTCCATGCGTCCGATGACGGCCGCGGCGAGCGCCCGGAGGAGAAGGCTGGGGCCGAGGACCGCGCCGATGGAGACGCCTTGGATGGGCAGGCGGAGCAGCACGCCGAGGCCTGACAGGCCGGCGGCGAGCACCCAGACAATGGTCTGGATCCGCTTCACCGGAATGCCGAGCAACGCGGCCCGGTCGGCCGACTCTGCTGACGCGCGCACGGCAACGCCAACCCGGGTGTAGCGGAAGAAGGCACCGAGGCCGACGACGACGACCGGCACAACCAGCAGGATCAACAGGTGACCGCCGTTGAAGACGACCGGCGACCACTTCAACCGGAACTCGAACGGCACCGGTGGCTGAGGCACAACGTCGTAGTCGAAGAGTTGGGGGAGTCCGAGCTCCATGAACGCGAAGACCTGGGCGATGCCGATGGTGGCGACGGTGAGGATCAACCGGGGCGCGTTGGAGAACCGCCGGATGACGAAGAACTCGGTGGCCGCGCCGAGGACCAGCGCAAGCACGAGGCCCGCAAGTACGGCCGGCCAGAAGCCCCACTCCGGACCGACCAACAGCGACGCGGCGAGGATGGCGGCCACCGCGCCGAGCTCGCCCTGGGCGAAGTTGATGATGCGGTTGGCGCGATACACCAGCACGAGACCCATCGCCACCAGCGCGCTGAGCGCACCGAGCACGAGGCCGAGGAACAGGATCGACACCGGCGCGGGGTAGAGGATGCCGACGAAGATCAGAAGACCCAGGACGGCCAGGCCACCCGTCGCCCCGAATCGCGCTTCCGGCTGCTCGGCGAGCTCCAACCCGCGGGCCATCAGCCCGTCTTCGATGCGGTCGGATTCAGCAACCACCTGACACCCCCCCAATGACATTGGCTGTTGCAAAGGCGTACGATGGCACAAATAGCCGATGTCTGGGGGGCCACGGTGACGTTGAAGGACTTCTTCGAGCGATACGGGCCGACGATTGCCGTCGTAGCGCTTGTCGGTCTCGTGCTCGCACTCCTACCGGGGAACGTGCCAGAGGGATCTGTCCGGACCAGTGCTGGCGACCAGGCTGGGGTGGTCGGTACGGGGGTCGCGGGAGGCGACGGGGCGGTGACCCTTGACGGTCTCGGCGACGGATCGAGCGGCAGCGTCGGCGTCACCGGTGGGAGCGGAACCGGAAGTGTCGGCCGAACCGGCGGCACCGGTACCGGGGCAGGGGGAACCGGCGGTACCGGAGGCACGAACGGCACCACGCCAGGGCCCTCAGGCGGTGGCAGCGGGATCCAGGTCGGCACGGGTCCCTACTGTCGCAGCGACGGCCGCACGCTCGGCATCTCCAAGTACACCCCGCCTTGCCTCGTTTTCAACGGGAGCAACGGTGGCGCCACAGCGCGAGGCGTGACCGGCAACAAGATCCAAATCTACCGATTTGTCAGCCAGATCGATCCGGCCACCCAAGCGATCCTCGAGGCAAACAAGTTGGCCGACGACCCAGCGGTGGTGACGCGGGCGTATCAGGCCCTGGTCAAGTACAGCAACCAGCACTTCCTGACCTACGGACGAGAAGTCATCTACAGCGAGTATCAAGCCAGCGATGTCGACGAAAAGGACGAGGCGATGCGGGCCGACGCCAAGGCGCTCGCTGACGAGAAGAAGGCCTTTGCCGTCATCGGCGGACCCAAGGTGCTCGGCACCGAGTTGGCCGCCCGAGGCGTGATCTGCATCTGCACCGTGTCACTCTCGAGCGAGTTCTATCTCGAGAACCCGCCCTACATCTTCGGCTCGCTGCCCACCTCGACCGAGTACTCCATCCAGAGCGCGGAGTACATCGGCAAGCGGCTCAAGGGCAAGCTGGCCAAGTGGGCCGGGCAACCGCCCCCCGGCGCCATCGACTACCGCGGTCGGGAGCGCAAGTTCGGCCTGATCTACCTCGAAGGAAGCAAGGGTCGGGTCGATCCGGAAGGTAAGCGGACCCGCGATGCGTTCGCCAAGGAGTTCGCCAAGTACGGCATGTCCTTCGCGGCAGAGGCGGCCTATTTGTACGACCCTGGCCGCAACCAGCAGGACATGACCAACATGATCGCCCAGATGGTCTCCAAGGGCGTCACCACCGTGGTCTTGGTCGTCGACCCGCTCACCCCGGCCATCATCACCGCGGAAGCATCTCGTCAGCAGTACTACCCGGAGTGGTTCATTACCGGTACCGGCCTGTCCGACACATCCGCGGCCGGACGTATCTACGACAAGCAGCAATGGGCACATGCCTTTGGCATCTCGCCGTTGTGGGTGACATGGAAAGAGGTCAAGCAGTCGGAGGGCTACCGCGAGTTCCACCACGGCATGCCGGGCCGAGCCGCGGGCGACGAGGGCGTGCTCGTGAACATCTATCGGGCGCCGGTCCAACAGCTCTTCATCGGCGTGCAGATGGCCGGCCCACGCCTCACCGCCGATACCTTCGCCCAGGGACAGTTCAACTATCCGCCGACCGGTGGCACCGCCGCTGCACCGCTGGCGTTCCAGACCCGGCAGTACCCAACTCAGGTGAAGGATTTCGTCGAGGTTTGGTACGCGGTCGACGAACCCGGCAAGGATGAGCGCGGTGAGGAGGGTTTCGGGATGATGATGAAGGTCGACGGCGGGCGTCGGTACCAGATCGGGCAGTGGCCGGGTGGTGATCCGAAGGTCTTCGTCAGGGAGGGCGCCATCGCGGTGTCCGACAATCCGGCCGGAGGCGGCCCGCTCCCGCACGAGCAGGACGGCCACAAGCACACATCAAGGTGCACCACCTGCGCATGACCGGAGCGGATTGCCTGCTGGTGTCCGGAGCGGCCTGTTGTTGACCGGAGTGGCTTGAACGCAGCACTGCAGGTCGCGTTCGGCGCGATCATCGGCAGCGCGGCCCGATATGGCGTCGGCACGCTTGTCCCGGTCGAGTCGGGCAGTTTGCCCTGGGCCACGTTGGTCGTCAACACGCTGGGCGCTCTGCTGCTCGGCGCGGTGTTTGGATTGGTCAGCTACCGACCGCGTCTGGTCGGGAGTCCGTTGACGTTCTTCGTAGGCCAAGGCGTGCTGGGATCGTTCACGACGTTCTCTGCGTTCGCCGTGGAGGCCGATCTGCTCGTCAGCGATGGTGAGCCCACCTTGGCATTGCTCTATGTGCTTGCCACGCTTGCCGTAGGTCTCGCGGCAACGCGTGCCGGCGTCGCGCTCGGGATGCGGCGAGCGTGACCGGCACCATGTGGGTCGGCTTCGCGTTGGCGGCCGCGGCTGGCGCAGTGTGTCGACACCTGGTGTGGAAGGCGCTGGTGGATCACCGGCGACCGGCCGAGCGGGCCAGCGTGGCCGTGAACACCGCTGGGAGCCTGTTGTTCGGGATCCTCGTCGGGTGGGGGATGCACGGCGGGCTGAGCGCAGACGTCGTTCTGATCGTTGGCGTAGGTTTTTGCGGCTCGTTGACGACGATGTCTGGTTCGCTGCTCGACGTCGTGACCGTCACCGATCGGGGCGGACCGCTGCCCGGCGGGGCTTATCTCGGTGTCAGCGTTGGCGCGCCGATCGCCGCCGCAGCATTCGGCCTGGTCGTGGCTTCCGCCCTCGTGGGGTAGCCGCGGCCAACCGTTCAGCTCTGAGCGCATCGACGAGTTCGTCGTCGATGGCCTCTAGGTCGCCGACGACCCACGACAGCAACAGGTCGGCCAATGCCGGATTTCGGGCCAGGACTGGGCCATGGAGGTAGGTGGCGATGACCCGCTCCTTCCACGCCCCATCAACGGTGCCGTTGTTTCCGTGGCCGGCGATGACTTGACCGAGCGGCTGATCACCCTCGCCGAGCTCGGTAACCCCGGCGTGGTTCTCGTAGCCGGTCAGGAGTGGCAGCCCCAGTTCGGTCGGCGGCTGGATCACGATCTCGCCAACCTTGCGGGGCGGGTCGCCCCGCCGCGTCGCGCAGCCGAGTAGGCCGAGCCCATCCTCGATCTGGCCGCCCATGCCGGGGAAAGACTGGCCGAGGACTTGGAATCCGGCGCAGACGGCGAACACGACGGCGCCCCGGTCGACGGCCCTAGCCAGACCGCCACCGTCGCGCAGATCCTCACACGCGATGCTCTGGGCCGCGTCTTCGCCGCCCCCGATGAGATAGATGTCGCCGCTCTCGGGGAACGGCTGTCCCGCGCCGGCGACGAGGGTCTCGGCCGTGACGCCGCGCCAAGCCGCACGCTGTGAGACGACGAGAGCGTTGCCGTTGTCGCCGTAGGTGCCGAGCAACTCTGGGTGCACGAGGACGATCCTCAGTACGGACTCAGCCACGGCTCGAGCTCCTGGCCTGCTGGAACGCGGTGTAGTTGGCGACGAGATCGACCTGGCCCTCAGGCAGGAGCCGGGCCGCGGCCAGGATCGGCCCGCGATGCACCGTCGCCTCGATGCCGGCATAACGCAGTCGTACCGCGAGGTCGAGAGCCCGGTCGCCGGTGGCCACCACCGGACGCTGGCCGAGTCGCTCGAAAGGCACGTCCCACAGCCACGACGGATCAGCGCCGTCGGCCGTCCTGGCGTTGATGGCGATGACCGCGGGGCCGGGTTCGGGCCGGAGCAGGTCGAGCGCCGCAGTCCAGCCAGCTGGGTTCTTCGCCATCAGCAGCCTAACATCGCGGCCGTCAACCTCAGTGGTCGTGTAGCGGCCAGCCACCTCGGCGAACGACGCCAAGAGGTCGAGCGCGTGCAGGGGGTCGCCTCCAGCGGCGGCCGCGGCCGCTACCGCCATCGCCGCATTGCCCCGGTTCACTGCTCCGGGGAGCATCACGCTGACCGGCGTCGGAGCCATATCGCCCCCGCTGAGGACTCCGTCGGAGAGCGTGTACGCGGCTTCGGGCCGCGAGCGTCCGCACGGGCACGACCACTCTGGTCCGTCGTAGTGGAGCAACTTGCCGCAGGCCAGGCACACGACCGAATCGGCCTTCCAGCCGTGCCCGGCGGCGACCCACGTGCGGGGGCCTGGGTGGTGCTCGGCAACCCAGGCGACCAAGGGGTCGTCGCCGTTGGCCACGACGTGCACACCCGGGTGGGCGTCGAGGGCGGCACGCCAGCGACGGGCGACGTTGTGCACCTCGCCGTACCGATCGAGTTGGTCGCGGGTGAGGTTGAGCAGCACCACGATGGCCGGCTCGATCTGGTCCATGACGCCGGGCAACGTTGCCTCGTCGACCTCGAGGACCGCCGGGGCGGTCAGGTCGGTCGACAGGCACGAGATCAGACCGGAGACCAGGTTGGCGCCGGCCGCATTGGTGACCGGGCTGAGATCAGCCAAGGCCGCTGCGGTCATGTGAGTCGTCGTGGTCTTGCCGTTGGTGCCTGAGATCATGCACGACCATCGGCCGCCGGCGAGCCGGGCCAAGGGCCGGCGATCGACGAGCATCGCCGCCCGCCCACCGATCACCGAGCCACCGCGGCCGGTTGCCGCGGAGACCTTCGAGGCTCCGCGCACGATCGATGCCAGTAGGCGCGCCCGTCCAGAAGGTGTGGAGCGCTGGTGTGGGTCGGCGGGCACGAAGGCCGAGGGTAGTGAAGTCCCTTAGCTGCCGACCCGCAGTGATCGAGCGGCGGACGGAGCGGGCTCGG
Organism: Acidimicrobiales bacterium; assembly: GCA_051002495.1. Taxonomy (GTDB): domain Bacteria; phylum Actinomycetota; class Acidimicrobiia; order Acidimicrobiales; family CADCTF01; genus JBPCMH01. The sequence continues at coordinate 570 of JBPCMH010000250.1, read as the reverse complement.
GGCTCTGTGCGTAAACTCAGAGGAGCAGTCAGCGGAGGGGAACTGCCCAATGACCGAACGAGCACCGGAGGGTATGCGCCGGTTTGTCATGAACCGATCCAACGACGCATCAGGTGTGTCGGGGACCGGCCTTGTCCTCGAAGGGGTGCAGTTCTCGACGGGCGTCGTTGTCATCCACTGGCTGACGCCCCCGCCGCGTGGGTCGATCAGTGTGTTCGACCACCTCGACCAGTTTCTTCAGATCCACGTCGAGCCGCATCCGGACAACCGGACCGAGATCGTGTTCGAGGACGGCATTCGGCTCCGCTGTGGCGAGGCAGGCGTGGTCTATCTCATGCCAGACGACCAGGCCGCGGCGCAACCGGCTGGCCGTTTGCGCTGACCGTTGGCGGTAGGTTCACCCTCTGGTCGGCCAGGCCGGCGATGATGGCTCGCCGGGCGACGGTCACCGTGGTTATGCCGTCCGCGGTGTCGATGCACATGTCGTCGACCAACGCTCTGACGAGGAACAGGCCACGTCCCCGTTCGGCGTCCTCGTCGGGCAGCTCACCCAGCTCGTCGACTGATGCT
>JBPCMH010000249.1:0-3722 GCA_051002495.1 Acidimicrobiales bacterium | reverse complement strand
GAACAGGCCGGGGTCCATGAGGTCTGGCTCACCGAGGACTACCTCGAGCGCGGCATCTTCGCCGTAGCTGGCGGTGTCGCGGGGGCGACGTCGCGCGTGACGATCGGGCTCGGAGTCGTCAACCCGTTCAGTCGGCATCCCGCCGTAACCGCCATGGAGACAGGCGCCCTCGACGAGATCTCCGGTGGGCGAACGATCCTCGCGCTCGGGGGCAGCAACGAGCGCTGGATGAGCGAGTGGCTCGGCATCGACTTCGCCAAGCCGCTGGGGGCGGTGCGCGAAGCCCGGCAGATCATCGGCGACCTCCTGACAACGGGATCGGTTGACGTGGACGGCCCGCGCTTCCAGGTCCACGCCCACATGTCCGTCCACCCATCACACCACGTACCCATCTGGTTCGGCGTGAAGGGCCTCCGTGGCCTCGAGGCAGCCCGCGACGATGCCGACGGCGTCATCCTGTCCGTCTTGTCCTCCCCGGCGTATGTCGACTGGGTACGCGGCATCGTCGGCAGCGATCTCCCCCTCGGTGCCTTCGTCGAGGTGGCAACGAACGACGATGGGGCTGCGGCACGTGACTCGGTGCGCGAGTTCGTCGCACGGTTTCTCGGGATGCATGGCGATCAGCCGATCACACGCGTGGCGGGGCTCGATGCGGAGACGGTCGACCGGCTTCGGGATGCCCTGCTCGCCGGCAGCCCCGACGCAGACGCCGTGACGGATGAGATGATCGATTCGTTCGTCGTCGCCGGCACTCTCGCCGACTGCGCCGCTGGACTGAACCGGTTTGCTGCGGCCGGGCTCGACACGTTGATCGTCGGGGACCGACCGGAAAGCTCGGTTGACACCGTCGTCGCCACAGCCACGGCGTGTTGGGCCACCGCCGGATTCGAGCTGGCGTGACCCTCGCCTGGCGGAGCGTCGTCCACCGCAGTTTGACAGATTGACGGCAGCGATCAATCGTGGACCTCTACATGGCCCGCCACCTGCCCGACGACCTGACCCAGGTCATGCGCTCATTGCTGAAACGACTCGACGAGCTGGTCGCCCAGGTCCTCGACGACGTGTGGCTCGGCGTCGAGGGATATCAGGACACGCTCGCCGACAAGGACGAACTCGGCCGCGTGATCCATCGCAGCCTCGAGGTGGTGCTCGGAGCGACGGCTGACTTGCGTCCGATCGAAGCCGAGGACCTCGCCGACAGCGAACGACTCGGAGAGACCCGCGCCCTGCAGGGCATGGCCGCCGCGTCGATGGTGCAGTCGTACCGCGCGGCCGAACGGTGCCTCGTCGACAGCTTCCTGCACGCGTCGGTGGATCTCGACGGTCCCCGTTGCGGCGAGGGGATCCGCTCCCTGACCATGGCCCTCGATCAGCTCGAACGCGCCGCGGTGTTGGCGCATCAGCGCACGGAACAAGCGGTCGCCCTCGCCCACGAAACCACCGTGGCCGCCCTCCTGACCCGGCTGACCTCGGGGGTCGGGGTCGACGCCGAAAGCCTCATCCAGCAGGCGACGATCATCGATATTGACCCCGACCACAGCTACCTCAGCCTCGCCATCTTCACTCCCGCAACGACCGACGCCGCTCGGCTGCCCAGCCTGCGTCGCCAGCTTGCCCGTCGCATCGCCGAACTCGAACGGGCCAAGGTGCCCTCGGTGACGTGGCAGGGGCTGATGCTCCTGCTCGTGCCCCGCAACGCGCCCGACGAGCGACTCCGTGTGGTGCTCGACCGCCTCGCCGCCCAGCCTCCATTGGGAATCCGTCTCATCATCGGTGTCGGCGAACCATCCGTCGATTTGCTCGGCAGCGGCCAGTCCTTCCGTCAGGCAGTTGCCGCCGCTCATCTCGGCTCCCTGCAGGGCCTACTTGGCGAGGTCGTCATCTACGCCGATGTTGCGCTTCAGGCACTGCTCGCGGCGAACCACGACGCCTGTCGAACGATTGTGCGACATCAACTCGGACAATTGCTGCACCGGCCCGACTTGCTGCGCACGGTTCGCGCCTACCTCGACTGCGACCTCGTGGCTCAGCGCACGGCCGAAGCACTTGACGTCCACCCGAATACGGTCGCCTATCGGCTGCGCCAGATCGAAGAAGTCGCCCAGATCAACATCCACAGCGTGCGCGATCTCGCCAATCTCGATGTTGCCCTCAGAGCGATGGACCTGTTGCCGCCGGGTTTCAACGACACACCTTGAGGGTGTCGTACGTCGCAATCGAGTCGCCGAGCAGCGTCGCAGCCTTGGTCCCGGACGCGCTACTGGCGCGCCGCTCGCGCCTCGGCCGGCACGCCGTCCGGATCGGTCCATCGACCGGCCGACCAGGCGCCGAGAAGTTCTGTCCCGAGCTGACATGCGGCGGCCCACAACTCGGTACCGCGCATGTCATTCAGGGGGACGTCAATTCCGAGCTCGTCGAGTTCGCCTTGTATCAGTCGTATGACTTTCCGGACATGCACCGGGAGTGTCCGCGTCGGGAACCCTTCTGCGCCTTCTTCGAGCTTCACCAGCTCTCGGGCGATGTTGAGCATTGCGGTCCAGTCAGGTCGGATCTTGGGAAGATCACCGACGAACGACTCGAGTTGGGCTCGCCGTGCGAGGCCGTAGTAGAAGCGATTGCCTGTCGATCGCACCGAGAGCACGCCGGCGCGTTCGAGAGCCGCGCACTCGTCAGCCACGTTCCGTTTGGTGTAGCCGCTCGCAGACGCGAGTCGAACGACACTCATGGAGCCGGGGTCGTGTGACAAGAGACATCGAAGGATCTCTGCGCGCGCGCTGACTCCGAACATTGCTCGAAGTCGAATCCAGGCAAGCGAGGGGCGCCTGAGCGGCGCCAGTCTCGAGCGTCCGGTGACGGCATAGGGGCGGGGCTCAGTGGCGCCGGGCCAGATGACGCCGGTTCGCTCGCCGACGGTCGCCGCGAACTCGCCGAAGGCGTTCGCGACATCATGTGGTTGCTTGCGGAGGAGGTTCCTCAAGCGTGCTTTGGAGATGTACCGCCAATTTCGAATGCACCAGTCCGTCGCCTCGTCGCGGAGCCGCGGATCTCGATCGCCCAGCCACGCGGTGAAGAGAATGAGCGGCTCGGGATCGATAGCCCAGTCACCGTGCGAGGTGGTCCAACCGGACACGCCGAGTTCTGTCCAGGCTCCCGAGGCGAACGTGAGGGCGTGCTCGGAGAACGTCGCCACCGGGTCGGTCGTTTCAGTCATCCGCATCCGGAACCTCCACGCCGAGCAGGACGAGAATCCGCCGTAGCTCGCCCAAGAAGCCCGGCGAGGTGTCATGCGTTCGCGTCCATCGAGCCGCCGAGACCAGTTCAGTGGGATTCGGCGCAAGCGCGCGGAGGTCGGCGAAGTGCTTGCTCCGTTCGGTTTGGTCAACAGCGGCGAACAGCTTGAAGCAGACCAGGTCTTCACGGGCGGGCAAGTGAATCTCGAGGGATCCGTAGGTGCGGACCGTCACGCGGTCTTCGAGACCCGGCGGCAGACCGAGCTCGATCAGGCCCGCCGGTCCACTGTTGAACCAGGCCGGGCCGAGTCCAAGAGCGTCACCTACGTCGCGCACCGCCGTGGCGAAGTACTCAGGAAGTGTGTCGGCGGAGGTGTAGCCCGAGGGGGACCGAATGCCGACCGCATCGACGTCGGCCGTCGGCCGCTCGATGACGCCGAGTAGAAGCAGGCTTGCTCCACCGACGATGAGCACCCCGATCCCCTGGCCGCG
>JBPCMH010000248.1:0-3069 GCA_051002495.1 Acidimicrobiales bacterium | reverse complement strand
CCCCGTCCGGAAACGCGAATTTCTCTCCTCCCCCCCCCGCCTGGGCGTCGGGGGTTACCGCTGCATCACACGCATGGCGCGGGCTCGGGCAGTTCAGGTAGCTCCGTGCCCTCGATCATGCCCGCGGTGGAGTTCCACGCTTCTTCGTAGGTACCGGACTCGGCCGCCTCAGCGAGCGTCTCGTTGATGAACTCGCAGAACTCGACGTCGCCCTTCTCGATTCCGATGCCATACGGCTCGTCGGTGAACTGCTCGCCGACGAGCTTGAACTCGCCCTCTGACTCGCTCACGAAGCCGGCGAGGATCACGTTGTCGGTGGTCACGGCCTCGACCTGGCCATTGGACAACGCGTCGGCACACAGCGAGTACTCGTCGAAGAGCACCAGCTGGTCCGGGCTGGCGAGAAACTCCTTGATGTTTTCCGACGGCGTCGAACCGGTGACGGAGCACACCTTGGCATCTGGGTTGTCCACCAACGAATCAGGGCCGGTGATGTCGTCGTTGTCGACGAGCACCATGATCTGCTGACCTGCCTCGTAGTACGGCCCGGCGAAGGTGATCCGTTCCGCGCGCTCGTCGTTGATCGTGTAGGTCGCGGCGACCAGGTCGACGTCGCCGTCCTCGATCACTTCCTCGCGGACGGCCGACGGCGTCTCCTTGTACTCGATGTCCTCGGCAGCGATACCGAGCGCGGCAGCAATGATCTTGGCGATCTCAACATCGAATCCCTCAAGCTCGCCCTCGATGTTCTCCAGGCCGAACCCCGGCTGGTCGAACTTCGTGCCGACGGTGATGCTTCCTTGCTCGGACAGCTCGGCCATCGTCGTCCCGGCCGCGAATTCGGGGTTCTCCTCGACCGGCGCGGCCGCTTCGTCATCACCACCTCCGCATGCGCTTAGGCCGATCATGGCAGCGGCCAGACTGGCCGTGAGAACTTTGCGTCGGAGCCTCATGCGTCGTTCCTTTCGATCGTTGACTACTCGGTGGCTACGGTGGTTCGGCTCAGTGCGTGAGGATCTTGGCAAGGAAGCCCTTGGCGCGATCAGTGCTCGGATTGGTGAAGAACTCCTCCGGCGTGGCCTCTTCCACGATGTGCCCATCGTCCATGAAGACCACCCGGTTGGCCGCCCGGCGGGCAAAGCCCATCTCGTGGGTGACCACGACCATCGTCATGCCGTCCTTGGCCAGCCCGATCATCACATCGAGGACCTCGTTGATCATCTCGGGATCCAGGGCCGAGGTTGGTTCGTCGAAGAGCATCACCTTGGGGTCCATAGCCAGGGCTCGGGCGATGGCAACCCGCTGCTGTTGCCCACCGGAGAGTTGAGCCGGGAATTTGTCCGCCTGTTCGGCAATTCCGACCCGCTCGAGGAGTTCAGTGGCTCGCTTGCGGGCCTCGTCCTTGGACTTCTTGCGCACCTTCATCGGCCCGAGAGTCACGTTGTCCAGGATCGATTTGTGCGCGAACAAATTGAAACTCTGGAACACCATGCCGACCTCACTGCGGAGCATGGCCAGTTCCTTGCCCTCTTCGGGCAGCAGTTTGCCGTCGATGCTGATCGTGCCCTCTTGGATCGGTTCGAGCCGGTTGATGCACCGGCAGAGCGTGGACTTCCCCGATCCGGATGGGCCGATGACCACGACGACCTCTCCGCGGGAGATGGTCAGGTCGATATCGGTGAGCACGTGCAGATCACCGAACCACTTGTTGACGCCGGTCATCTCGACCAGCGGCACTGCTCCGTCGCCGGATGACTGCGGCGGAGGAGTTACTGTCATGGCAGGGACCCTAGCGACCGGATGTGCCCGGATCGCCGATCCGAGGTCACGGTTGCCTAACGTCGCCGAGCGTAACCGTGCGTATGGGACGTACGCTCATCGGCGTTGTGAAGACCTCGACCTCGCCTGCCACCGGATTCGGACGCTCGTACTCGGTGCGGACCTTCGGCTGCCAGATGAACGTGCACGACTCCGAGCGGCTGTCGGGCTTGCTCGAATCGGCTGGGTACGCGCGTGCGGCCGACGGCGCGGGCGCCGACGTCGTCGTGCTGAACACCTGCGCCGTACGGGAGAACGCGGACAACAAGCTCTACGGCAACCTCGGTCACCTCGCCTCGGTCAAGGCCAAGCGACCGGGAATGCAGATCGCGGTCGGCGGGTGCCTGGCGCAGAAGGACCGTGGCGTGATCCTGGAGCGCGCGCCGTGGGTCGATGTTGTCTTCGGGACGCACAATCTGGGCTCCTTGCCGGCCCTGCTCGATCGCGCGCGGCACAACGCCTCAGCCGAGATTGAAGTCGCCGAGTCGCTGCAGATGTTCCCGTCCAACCTCCCGACCCGGCGCGACTCGGCCTACTCCGCATGGGTGTCGATCTCGGTTGGCTGCAACAACTCCTGCACCTTCTGTATCGTTCCGGCGCTGCGCGGCAAGGAGGTCGACCGCCGACCTGGTGAGATCCTCGCCGAGGTGCAGGCGCTGGTCGCCGATGGGGTCGTGGAAATCACCCTTCTGGGTCAGAATGTGAACTCCTACGGCGCGGGCTTCGGCGAGCCGGGCGCTTTCGCGGATCTGCTGCGGGCCTGCGGCGACGTGGCGGGTCTGGAGCGGGTCCGCTTCACTAGCCCGCACCCTCGTGACTTCACTGACGACGTGATCGAGGCGATGGCCACCACCGCCAACGTGTGTCCGCAGCTGCACATGCCGCTTCAGTCCGGATCGGACGCTGTGCTGCGCAGGATGCGCCGCTCGTACCGACGGGAGCGCTACCTCGGGATCTTGCAACGGGTTCGGCTGGCCATCCCGCATGCTGCGATCAGCACGGACATCATCGTCGGGTTCCCGGGCGAGACCGAGGCCGACTTCGCCGACACGTTGGCCGTGGTGGAGCAGGCCAGGTTCGTCTCGGCCTACACCTTCCAGTACTCGGTACGGGCGGGCACGCCGGCCGCGACCATGCCCGACCAGGTGCCAAAGGATGTCGTCCAAGAACGCTACGAACGGTTGGTCGACCGGCAGCGCCGAATCTCCCTGCGGGAGAACCGGGCCCTGATCGGCCGCGAGGTCGAGGTGC
>JBPCMH010000247.1:0-9005 GCA_051002495.1 Acidimicrobiales bacterium | reverse complement strand
CGTTGTGACCGTGGAGCCGGGGATCTACCTCCCGGGCCGAGGCGGCGTCCGCATCGAGGACACCGTGGTCGTCACCTCCGACGGATGCCGCCACTTGACCCACGCACCGAAGGACCTTGTGATCTGATGCCGACCGTTTCCACCAACGACCTCAAGAACGGAATGGGACTCGATCTGCCCGAGGGCCTGTTCACCGTCGTCGAGTTCCAGCACGTCAAGCCGGGCAAGGGCGGCGCCTTCGTGCGCACCAAGGTGAAGAATGTCCGGACCGGCGCGGTGCTCGACCGTACGTACCGGGCGGATGAGAAGCTCCAGCAGGCGATCATCGACAAGCGGGAGATGCAATACCTCTATCGCGACAGCGACGCCTACGTCTTCATGGACAACGAAACCTATGACCAGACGAACGTGCAGGCCGAAACGCTGGGCGACGCCACAAAGTTCCTGTCGGAGGGCGACTCCGCGGTCCTTCAGGTGTACGACGACGAAATCGTCGGGGTCGACCTCCCGGCCGCCGTCGAGTTGGAGGTCACCGAGACCGAGCCCGGCATCCAGGGCGACCGCGTCTCGGGAGCCAAGAAGCCAGCCACGCTCGAGACCGGTCACGTCATCCAGGTGCCCCTCTTCGTCAACCAGGGCGACAAGGTCAAGGTCGACACACGCAGCGGCGACTACATCACCCGAGTCTGATGCTCCCCGGCTCCCGGCGGGAAGCACGGGAGCGGGCCATCGGTCTGCTGTACGAGGCCGACATGCGCTCCTGCGGAGTGGGTGATCTGTTGGCCGAGCTGCCGGTGGCCCCCGACGCCTATGCGGGCGACCTCGTTCGCGGCGTCGATGAGCGTCGCTCCCAGCTCGAGGCCTACATCCGCCGCTACCTCAGGGCCGACTGGCCGTACGAGCGGCTGCCCGCCATCGACCGCATCGTGCTGCTGCTGGCCACGTTCGAGTTGGTCGAACGGAGCGACGTGCCAACCGGCGTCATCCTCTCCGAAGCCGTGGAACTGGCCAAGCGCTACTCGACCGAGGAGTCCGGTCGGTTCGTGAACGGGTTGTTGGCCAGCGTGGCCGACGAGGTGCGACCTACCACCCAGGCTTGAGATCAGCCGGCGCCGGCTTACCAGGCGAGCCGGTAGTCGCGGCCCGGCGTCGCCGTCCCGACCGAGCACGCTCGCTGTGCGTACCAGTTCCGAACGGGCGTTGCCCTGATCCAGAAGCACTCACCGCTGTCGGAGGGAGCAACCAACTCAGCCTCGTTGCTGCGGTCGGTGATGCGGAGATAGACCGAGCCGGGAAGAAGTTGAACCCCCTCGAGCTCTGTGACGGTGACCTCGGTGAGGCCGTCGACGGTGACCGTGTCGGGATACACGCCAGCGCTGCTGTGCTGGCTGGCGAGGAACTTGAGGACCTCGGTGGCGCGGTCGCGTGCGGCGCCGTCATCCTCCCGCTCGCCGCGGACCAAGAGGGTAGGTATCGCGATGGCCAGGACGGTCCCCACAATGATGACGACGAGAAGGAGGCGGGCCACGGTGAAGCCGCCCTCGCTGTGGCGTCGGTGCGCCCGCTGTGGCTGCTCAGCCAACCCATCTCCCGCCTCCATCGTTCGCAAAGGTACACCACACCCTGTGGCCTTCCTCGGCGTCCCATCGGCCGGCTGGCGACCGAAATGAGGAGAGCCGTCGCGATCGCTCGGCGCGCGTCCGCTACAGTGCACCTCTGACCGTGAAGCGGGTCCTGTGAGGCCCGCACGGACAGAGAGGATGTGGCTTTGGCAGAACGTGAGCGCCGCTTGACGCCCCCGATCGGGGGCGTTTTTGTTGCCCGCACCCGGGTCATGGATCCCGATGACGTGCGACGTGCCATCACCCGCATCGCCCACGAGATCGTGGAGCGGAATCACGGCACCGACGACGTTGTGCTGATCGCTCTCCAAACCGGTGGGGTGACCATTGCCGGTTCGCTGTCCGCTGAGTTGGCGAGAATCGAGGACTCGCCCGACGAAGTCCCGACCGGCACCCTCGATGTCGCCTTCTACCGTGATGACATCGGCATCCGGCCCGTGCTGCCCGAAGCTCCGACCGAGATCCCGTTCGATCTGACTGGCAAGGTCGTGATCCTGGTCGATGACGTGCTGTTCACCGGACGCACCATCAGGGCCGCGCTCAACGCGTTGAGCGACTTCGGCCGGGCCACGGCGGTGCAACTGGCGGTCATGGTCGATCGCGGCCACCGCGAGCTGCCGATCCGGCCCGATTATGTCGGCAAGAACCTCCCCACCCGCCGAGACGAACTGGTCGACGTCGGACCGGAAGGCGTCTACATCGGCGATGTGCAGCCCGCGGATCGATCGGCCCGATCGTGAAGCATCTCCTGTCGATCGCGGATCTCTCACGGGATGAGATCGAAGAGATTCTCCGGGTTACCGACAGTTTCGTCGAAGTGTCCACTCGGGCCATCCCCAAGGTGCCAACGTTGCGAGGTCGAACGGTGGTCAGCCTGTTCTACGAGGACTCAACCCGCACCCGCCTGTCGTTCGAGACGGCGGCCAAGCGTCTCTCGGCCGACACCATGACCTTCAGCGTGTCGACCTCGTCGGTCAAGAAGGGTGAGTCGGTCCGCGACACCGTCGAGACCATCGCCGCGATGGGAATCGATGCAGTGGTCGTGCGCCACGGCTCGTCCGGGGTGCCGTGGCAGGTGGCCTCGTGGCTCGATGCGTCGGTGATCAACGCGGGCGACGGCTGGCATGAGCACCCCACGCAGGCCCTCCTGGACAGCTACACCCTCCGGCAGCACTTCGGCTCGCTCGAGGGACGCCACATCGCCATCGTCGGAGACATCAAGCACAGCCGGGTGGCACGCTCCGATGTCTTGGCCTTCGCCGCCCTCGGCGCCGAGGTGACCCTCGTCGGGCCTCCGACGTTGATGCCGCCGTCAATGGAGGGCTGGCCCGTGAACGTCAGCCACGACCTCGATGAGGTTGTGCCGAAGCTCGACGCCATCTACCTGCTCCGTATGCAACGGGAGCGAACCACTGAGTCGCTGCTCCCGTCGCTTCGGGAATACACGGCTCGGTACGGGCTCACGGCTAGGCGGGCAGCCAAGTTGGCCGACCACGCTCGCATCATGCACCCGGGCCCGATGAACCGGGGTGTCGAGATCGCGGCTGAGGTGGCGTCAGATCCCCGCGCCGTGATTACCGAGCAGGTGGCCAACGGTGTCGCCGTCCGCATGGCCGTGTTGTTCCTCCTCCTCGGATCGGGGGCTGAACTTGCCTGACATCGTGCTGATCAAGGGCGGTGAGGTGGTGGACGCCACCGGCAGGAGGCGAGCCGATGTGTTGATCGAAGACGGAGCGATCGGTGCTGTCGGAGCAAACATCGACACGCCGAAGGGCGCCCGGGTCCTCGACGCCGGTGGTGCGGTCGTGTCGCCCGGGTTGGTCGACCTTCATACGCATCTGCGCGAACCGGGGCGAGGAGAGGCTGAGACGATCAAAACCGGCGCCCGGGCGGCGGCGCTGGGCGGGTTCACCGCGGTCGTGGCCATGCCGAACACCGAGCCGACGATCGATCATGCCGCCGTGGTCCGCCAGGTTCTCGAACTCGGCCGGGCGGCGGTGTGCGATGTGCGGGTGGCCGGCGCCATCACCGTCGATCGGGCTGGGGAGCAGTTGGCCCCGTTGGGAGAGATGGCCGACCTGGGCGTGAAGATCTTCACCGACGACGGGTCCGGCGTGCAGGACGCCCGACTGATGCGCCGGGCGCTGGAGTACGCCTCGAGCCTCGGGGTCACCCTGGCCCAACACTGTGAGGACGCGGCGTTGGCCGGGGGCGGGCACATGCACGAGGGGGAGTGGTCAAGCCGCCTCGGCATCCCTGGCCAACCGGCCGAGGCCGAGGCTGTCATGGTTATGCGCGACATCGCCCTGGCCCGTCTCACCGGGGCACCTATCCACTTCCTCCATCTGTCAACCGCGCTTGCGATCGATCTGGTGGCGGCGGCGAAAGCTGCAGGGCTGGCCGTCACGGCCGAGGCCGCGCCGCACCACTTCACCCTCTCTCACGAGCTAACCGCTTCGTTCGACCCGGTGTTCAAAGTGAACCCGCCGCTCCGAACCCCCGCCGATGTCGCTGCCGTCAAAGCAGGGCTGGCGTCTGGCGTCATCGACGCCATCGCCACCGACCACGCCCCCCACACGCCGGAATCCAAGGAGGCCCCTTTCGACGAGGCGCCGCCCGGGATGTTGGGCTTGGAGACGGCGTTGGCCTTGGCCATCACCGAACTCGATCTGTCCCTTGAACGGGTGCTTGCACTTCTGTCGTGGCAACCGGCTGCCATCGCTGGCCTCTCAGAGGAACACGGCGGGCCGGTCGCGGTCGGTCGTCCGGCCAACCTGTGTGTGATCGACCCAACCGTGACGTGGGTCGTCGACCGGGAGCGTCTGGCCAGCCGGGCTCGCAACTCCCCGTTCCACGGTCGAACGCTCACCGGGCGGGTTCGCCACACCGTGGCCTTCGGCGAGCCGGTGGTCATCGACGGCGAGGCGCAACGGTGAACGGTGCGATCGCGGCGGACGGCAGTCCGATCGAAGTGTTCGCGCGGTTCCCGGCCGGCCAGGCGCCCGCGTATGTCACAAGCCGCCTCGACGCGGGGTCATCGATCCTCGATCTGGGGTGCGGGGCCGGTCGCTTAGCCAAGGTGTTTTCGGCCGCGGGTCATCACGTGGTCGGTGTCGATCAGTCACCCGAGATGCTCGCCGCGGTGGATGATGCTGGCGTCGAGACGGTGGTCGCCGACATCGAGACGGTCGATCTCGGCCGCCGGTTCGATGCGGTGGTCTTGGCCAGTTACTTGGTCAACGACCCATCGGAGGAACGCCGACTGCAGTACCTCCGGGCCTGCCGCAGACATGTGCGCGAGGGCGGGACCGTCTTCATCCAGCGGCACGATCCGTCGTTTCTCACCGGCCCGGTTCCAGTCGCCAGCGCCGAAGACGGCTTCGGATTCACCTTCGATCGGCTCACCGAGGACGGCCCTCTGATCCGGGCCCGCGTCACCTACCTCCACGAAGACAGAACCTGGGAGCAGGAGTTCGACACGATGATCATCGACGATGAACAGATGACCGCGATGCTGGATGCGGCTGGGCTCGCCTTGCGGGGCTGGCTCGATGAGTTCGGCACCTGGGCTGAGGCGGGGCCGACATGAGTCGAGCCGAGGCGCTGCTGGTTCTCGCCGACGGGACCACGTTCGAAGGCGAAGCGATCGGCGCGTCGCCGCCCGATGGCGTGGCGACCGGTGAGGTGGTCTTCAACACCGTCATGAGCGGCTACCAGGAGGTCATTACCGACCCGTCATACGCGGGCCAGGTGATCGCGTTCACCTACCCCCACATCGGAAACTACGGCGCGACGCCGGCCGATGACGAGAGCAGCCAGCCCTTCTGTCGCGGTGTCATCGTGCGCGACCTGGCACGACGGCCGAGCAACTGGCGGGCCCATGACGACCTCGACTCCTTCCTTATCAGCACCGGGGTGCCCGGCATCACCGGGGTCGACACCCGGCGCCTCACGCGCCATATCCGTGAGGCGGGGTCGATGCCGTGCGCATTCGGGACCGCCAGCGAGACGACGCTGAAGGCCGCGGCATCGTCCGAGCCTGGTACCGACGGGATCGACCTCGTGGCACAGGTCACGACCGATGCGTCGTACTCGGTCGGCGACGGTCCGTTGCAGGTGGTCGCGTATGACTTCGGCATCAAGCGCACGATCCTGCGTCACCTCGAGGACATTGCCACCATCGAGGTGGTGCCCGCGTCGACGAGCGCGGCCGAGGTCTTGGCCCGGAAGCCCGATGGTGTATTCCTGTCCAACGGCCCCGGTGACCCGGCCGCGGTTCGCTACGCGAGCGACGCGATTGGGCAGTTGATTGGCGAGGTCCCGGTCTTTGGCATTTGTCTCGGTCATCAGTTGATGGCGACGGCGCTGGGTGCCGAGACCTACAAACTCAAGTTTGGCCATCACGGTGGCAACCACCCGGTGCGACGACTAGCCAACAACGCGGTAGAGATCACCAGCCAGAACCACAACTATGCCGTCGCCGAGGGCGCGCTCGGTTCAGCCGAGGTCAGTCATGTCAACCTCAATGACGGCGTCATCGAGGGCATCCGCTGCACGGATGCTCCTGCGTTCAGCGTGCAGTACCACCCGGAGGCTGGCCCGGGCCCGCACGATGCGCGCTACCTGTTCGAGCAGTTCCGATCACTTATGGAGGACCATGCCTAAGCGGACCGACATCTCGTCGATCCTGATCATCGGTTCCGGACCGCTCGTGATCGGTCAGACCTGCGAGTTTGACTACTCAGGCACCCAGGCGTGCCGCGTGCTGCGCGAGGAGGGCTACAAGGTCATCCTGGCCAACTCGAATCCGGCCACGATCATGACCGACCCCGACTTCGCCGATCGAACCTACATCGAGCCGCTCGACCCCGAGATCATCGAAGCGATCATCGAGCGCGAGCGGCCAGACGCGCTCCTGCCGACCCTCGGCGGCCAAACGGCACTGAACCTGGCCATGGCCATGGTCGAGCGAGGCGTACTCGACAAGTACGGCGTCGAACTGATTGGCGCCAGCGCAGAAGCGATTAGTACGGCCGAGAACCGCGACAAGTTTCACGCCGCCATGACCGAGATTGGCTTGTCGACCCCCGAGTCCGGCTTTGCTTACACCCTTGACGAAGCCATCGCGGTCGGCCGCGACATCGGCTTCCCAATCATCATCCGGCCCTCGTACATCTTGGGCGGCGCTGGCACCGGGATCGCGCATGACGAGGACGACCTCATCCGCCTCGCCGCGTTGGGCCTTGAGGCCAGCCCCGTGACGGAAATCCTCGTCGAGCGGTCGATTGCTGGCTGGAAAGAATACGAGCTCGAGGTCATGCGCGATCACGCGGATAACTGCGTGATCGTGTGCTCGATCGAGAACTTCGACCCTATGGGCGTGCACACCGGCGATTCGATCACTGTCGCCCCCGCGCAGACACTCAGCGATGTCGAGTACCAGCACATGCGCGACGCCGCGCTGGCCTGCATCCGCCGCATCGGGGTTGACACCGGGGGCTCGAACATCCAGTTCGCAGTGAATCCGGCGAACGGCGACATGGTCGTGATCGAGATGAACCCGCGGGTCTCGCGGTCATCGGCGCTGGCGTCGAAGGCCACCGGCTTTCCGATTGCCAAGATCGCGGCGCGGCTGGCCGTCGGCTACACGCTGGACGAGATCCCGAACGACATCACCAAGAAGACCCCGGCCAGCTTCGAGCCGACCATTGACTACGTCGTCACCAAGATCCCTCGGTGGGCCTTCGAGAAGTTCCCGGGCCAGCCAGCGATCCTCGGCACCCGGATGCAATCCGTCGGTGAGGCGATGGCGATCGGTCGCACGTTCACCGAGAGTCTGCAGAAGGGACTCCGGTCGTTGGAGACAGGTCGGTGGGGACTCAACTGTGATCCCGCCGAGGCCCAGTACGACGAGTTGTCCGACGACGATGTGGTGCGCCGTGCCGCCGTTGCGACGCCCGATCGGCCTTTCCATCTTGAAGCCGCGCTTCGGCGAGGGATCACCGTCGAACGGTTGCACGACGCAACAGGCGTCGACCCCTGGTTCCTCGATCAGATCCTGCAGCTCATCGAGATCCGCGAAGAGATGGCGGGTCTTGGCATGAAGAGCATGAGCCGACGGTCGTGGAGGCGGGCCAAGCGCCACGGATTCGCCGATGCACAACTGGCCTACCTGTGGGGCGTTGCGGCTTCGGACGTCAGAGCGGCGCGATTGGCTGAGGGCGTGCGGGCAACGTTCAAGACCGTCGATACGTGCGGCGCGGAGTTTGAGGCCCGCACGCCGTACCACTACTCGACGTATGAGGACGAAGACGAAGTGGTCGGCTCCGACCGCCAGAAGGTGGTCATCCTCGGATCGGGGCCCAACCGCATCGGGCAGGGCATCGAGTTTGACTACTGCTGCGTGCATGCCAGCCTCGCCCTGCGCGACGCCGGCTACGAGACGATCATGGTCAACTGCAATCCGGAGACGGTCTCCACCGACTACGACACCAGCGACCGGCTGTACTTCGAGCCGCTCACCATCGAAGACGTGCAGAACGTGATTGACGCCGAGCAGCCCCACGCGGTGATCGTGGCCCTTGGTGGCCAGACGCCACTGAAGCTTGCCGGCGAGTTGCCCCTTGAGTTGATCGCAGGCACCAGCCCCGATTCGATTGATCTGGCCGAGGACCGCGAGCGATGGAACGCACTTTGCGCCCAGCTCGAGATTCCCCAACCCGCGGGAGGCACGGCCAGCACCCTCGAACAGGCTCTCGCCATCACGAGCCGGATCGGCTTCCCGGCCCTGGTCCGCCCCTCGTATGTGTTGGGCGGTCGAGCTATGGAGATCGTGTACGACGACGACGGTCTGGCCCGGGCCATGGCAGAGCTCGCCGGGTTCGGCAGCCTCGGGAGAGAGGGTGGACTGTCGGCCGAGCGGCCCGTGTTGGTCGACCGATTCCTCGAAGATGCCATCGAGGTTGACGTTGATGCCATCAGGGATGCGAATGGCGAAGTGCTCATTGGCGCAGTCATGGAGCATGTGGAAGAGGCCGGTGTTCACTCCGGGGACAGCGCCTGCGTGATCCCGCCGCCGACCCTGTCTACCGCGGTCATCGAAGTTATCGAGTCGTACACCGCCGCTATCGCCGAGGCTCTGTCAGTGCTCGGACCGCTCAACGTGCAGTACGCAGTGAAGAACCAGCAGGTGTTCGTGATCGAGGCGAACCCGCGTGCGAGCCGGACGATGCCTTTCGTGGCCAAGGCGACGGGTGTGCCGCTGGCCAAGGTGGCCGCTCGGGTCATGCTCGGTGCGACGCTGGACTCCCTGCGAGCTGAGGGTTTGCTGACGGAGCCGGTGACCGGAGGACATGTTTCGGTGAAGGAGGCGGTGCTCCCGTT
>JBPCMH010000246.1:0-5757 GCA_051002495.1 Acidimicrobiales bacterium | reverse complement strand
TTCGGTATGAGCATCAGCCACAGCCACCGTCGCACCAAGCGACGGTGGAATCCCAACATCCAGCGCATCCGCGCGCTGGTGAACGGGTCCCCCAAGCGTATCGACGTGTGCACGTCGTGCATCAAGGCTGGCAAGGTCGTGAAGGCACCGCGGGCTACCTACACGCCGTAGGCCCCTCGCACTCCGGCCGAATCGGCCCGTGAGCGGTACGCATGCACCAGACGTGGAGGCACGAATGCAGGGTGTGATCAAGTCCTACGACCCCGGAACCGCCTTGGGCACGGTCGTCAGCGACCGCGACCGAGCCGAGTTCGACTTGGCCCCCAACGCGCTCGACGGTTCGATCTTCCGCCTGTTGCGCCAAGGCCAGCGGGTCGTGTTCGACCTCGACGATCAGGGCAAGGCCACCCGGCTCCGACTGGGCTCTGAAGTCGACATGGGTGCGCCGCCAGAGCCGCCCGAAGCCACGGCCTGATCTCTGGCCGTCGGTGCGTCCGACCGACAAGCCAGCGCGTGCGGCGATGACTGGGATTTGGGGTAAGAGGTCTCCCCTGTCCTACAGTTTTCCGTTACCACCCGGTAACCCCGCGGCAATGAAGGAGATTTCTCGGTGAGCGACGCCCCGACCAAGAACCAGAAGCTGTTGCAATGGGTCGAGGAGGTTGCTGCGCTCACCGAGCCCGCACAAATCGAGTGGTGCGACGGCTCCGCCGAGGAATACGACCGGCTGGCACAGCTCTTGGTCGACCAGGGAACCTTCACCAAGCTCAGCGACGCGAAGCGCCCCAATAGTTACGTGGCCCAGTCCGACCCCGGCGACGTCGCTCGAGTTGAGGGCCGTACCTTCATCTGCTCGGCCAAGGAAGAAGACGCAGGTCCGACCAACAACTGGGCCGACCCGGCGGAGATGAAGCAAACGCTCAACGGGCTGTTCAAGGGGTCGATGAACGGTCGCACCATGTACGTGGTGCCGTTCTCCATGGGCCCACTTGGATCGCCCATCGCTCACATCGGGGTGCAACTCACCGACTCCCCGTATGTCGCGGTCAACATGCGCACCATGACCCGCATGGGTCAGGGCGCCCTCGATGTCCTCGGCAACGACGGCGAGTTCGTGCCCTGTCTGCACTCGGTTGGCTACCCGCTGACCGACGGCAAGGACGATGTGCCGTGGCCATGCGACTCGGAAAACAAGTACATCGTGCACTTCCCTGACACCAGGGAGATTTGGTCGTACGGCTCCGGCTACGGCGGCAACGCACTGCTCGGCAAGAAGTGCTTCGCCCTGCGCATCGCGTCGGCCATGGCCCACGACGACGGCTGGCTGGCCGAGCACATGCTCATCCTCAAGTTGACCTCGCCCAAGGGCGAGACCCGCTACGTCACTGGCGCCTTCCCGTCCGCGTGCGGCAAGACCAACTTGGCGATGCTCGTCCCCACGCTCGAGGGATGGAAGGTCGAGACCGTCGGCGACGACATCTGCTGGATGAAGTTCGGTGACGACGGCCGTCTCTACGCGATCAATCCCGAAGCCGGGTTCTTCGGTGTCGCGCCGGGCACCAACATGCAGACCAACCCGAACGCCATGCTCACCTTGGATGGCAACTGCATCTTCACCAACACCGCCATGACCGACGACGGCGACGTGTGGTGGGAAGGCATGACCGAGGACAAGCCGGCCCATCTGACTGATTGGAAGGGTCAGGACTGGACCCCCGACGCCGATCATCCTGCCGCCCACCCGAACGCCCGGTTCACTGCTCCCGCCGCGCAGGATCCGGCGATCGCGCCTGAGTGGCAAGACCCGAAGGGCGTGCCTATCGACGCCATCCTCTTCGGAGGCCGACGTTCCTCCGTTGTGCCCCTGATCCACGAGTCGTTCAACTGGCAGCACGGCGTCTTCATGGGTTCGATCATGGCGTCCGAGACCACCGCGGCAGCCGAGGGCCCCACTCGCCTGCGCCGCGACCCTTTCGCCATGCTGCCGTTCTGTGGCTACAACATGGCCGACTACTTCGCCCACTGGCTGAAGATCGGCGAGTCCACCGACGCGGCCAAGCTGCCGAAAATCTTCTACGTCAACTGGTTCCGCAAGGACGCCAAGGGCAAGTGGCTGTGGCCCGGCTTCGGTGAGAACAGCCGGGTGCTGGAGTGGGTGTTCAACCGCATCGACGGCACGGCTGCCGCCACGGAGACCGCTATCGGCTACCTCCCGACACCCGCGGCGCTCGACACCGACGGCCTCGACGTTGCCGACGAAGACCTCGCCGAGTTGCTGCGGGTCGACAACACCGAGTGGCTCGACGAGATCCCCGACATTGAGCAGCACTACGCCCGGTTCGGCGATCGGCTCCCCGACGCCCTCCGGGACGAACTCGACGCCCTCGAGAAGCGTCTCCGCGGCTAGCGGCTATCCGCTGTCGACGGGAGCGCGTCCTCGCGAACGTCGCCTGATGATCGCCGCGAGCCCGAGGAGCGACCCCAGCAGCACCAACGCTGCGGCCCAGCCGACGCCGACGGCCATACGCCGGTTGGACGCGAGCCCTACCTCGCCCGGTATCGGCTGACCAATCTCATCGATCCCGATGGCTGTAGCCGCGTCGCCGAGCGAGCGCGTTCCGTTGCACAAGTTTGCGAACAGCGCCCCTTCCTGACTCCCAGACGGCAGCCCTCTGCCCGGTGTACCCGCCGCGAATACCAAGGCGCGCGTACCGGGCCCACCCAACTCGAGCCCACAGGACGCCCCCGAGGTTGGGCTGATCACTCCTTGAGTCTCAGCGACCTCACCCTTGTAGACCTTCGTCACGCGGAACACCCACAGCGCAGGGTCGGCCGAAGACATCCCCGGTCCCGATGGCGGCTCACGCTTCTCGACCACTACACCCTCGAACGCGGCATCGGCCTGGGCCAGGGCAGCCTGGTCCTCGACACCTGCGCAGCTGCAGGCAGACGCCGGCGACGCGGTCAGGACAACACAACCAGCGAGTAGTGCAGCACACAACAAGACACGTCTCATGCCCGTCGGACGCTTCAAGTCATCAAGAAGTTCCCTTCCCGGTGACGGCGACGGCGACCAGTTCGAGGTCGTCGAGGCCGGTGCCCGGGGAACCGGAGAGGGAAAGGTGGCGCTTCTGGTATCCGCCCGCGGCCTCCCAATGGCCGGTAGAGGCTTCCAACACGCGGAACTGCTGGCTACCTTCGCCCCCCCATCAATCCTCGAGGTCGGGCTTGCCCTCTTCCTCGCAGCGTCCGCCGAGGTGGCGGGCCAGGAAGCGCTCAGCCTTTCCGTAGAAGTCGAGGCGGTTCTGCGGCTTGGCGAAGCCGTGACCCTCGTCTTCATACAACGCGTACTCGTGAGGGATCCCCTTCTGCTTCATAGCCTCGACGATCTGCTCGGCCTCGGCCTGCTTGACGCGAGGGTCGTTCGCACCCTGAGCGATAAGCATGGGGATCTTGATCTCGTCGACCTTCGAAAGCGGCGAGCGCGACCACAGGAACTCTTCTTCGGTCTCGGGGTTGCCGACCCTGGTGTGGAACTGGGCCACCATCGGCGCCCAGTAGGGCGGGATCGACTCGATGAGGGTCTTGATGCTCGACGGCCCCACGATGTCGACGGCGCATGCAAAGACGTCGGGCGTGAACGTGGCACCGACCAGCGCCGCATACCCGCCGTAGGAACCGCCGTAGATGCCGATCTTGTCGCGATCGGCCCAGCCCTCGGCCACGATGTGCTCCACCGCGTCGATGAGATCGTCGTGCATCTTGCCCGCCCACTCCTTGTCGCCGGCACTGACGAACTTCTTCCCGTAGCCGGTCGAGCCTCGGTAGTTGACCTGCACGCACAGGTAGCCGCGGTTCGCCATCCATTGCGCCTCGGGGTTCAATCCCCACGCGTCACGGGCCCACGGCCCACCGTGCACGTTGAGAACCGCTGGGAGACTCGATCGCTCCACGCCGGGCGGGAAGGTGGCGTAGCCGTGGATGGTGAGCCCATCTCTGCTCGTGAAGCTGAACGGCTCCATCGGCGCCAACTCGTAATCGCTCAGGACCGGCCGATGGTTGAACAAGAACGTCGCCTGCTTGGAGGCCCGGTCCCAGGCGTAGTACTCGACGGGGCCGTCGTCGCGGCTGAAACCGACCAACCAGGTCTTGTCGGCCCGGTCGCGGCTCGTCAGGCCAAGATCGCCCGGGCTCAGAGCGCGAAGGGCCTCGATGTCAGCCCTGATGTCGTCGTCAAGCACCACGTACTCCGTGCGGTCCTTTTCGAACATCACCAACTGCACCTCTCGGGTGTCCGGGTGGATCCATGCTCCGCCGACGTCATAGGTGTCGTCCTCGGCGACTACTTCGGTGGCACCAGTAGCGATCTCGTAGCGAAGAAGCCGACCGGCGTTTGCACCCTGGCTGCTCAGCAGCCACATCGACTTGTTGTCCGCGGTGAAGCCCACTGGCCCGCTGGTGAGCGCGTCCTCCTGGGCGAAGGTGAGCAGCGGGCGCCAGTCGCCCTCCGCGTCGTCGCGACCCATAAGCACCATGCCGCCGTCCGGCGTCGGCGCCATGCCGGCGCGGACCGTGAAGTCGTTGTCGGCCACCCAGCCAAGGAAGCCGGGGTTCTCGACCACCTTGGTCAACTCACCGGTGGTGAGATCGAGGTGGTACACGTCGTGCAGTTGGGGGTTGTCCTTGTTGAGGCCGATCAACGCTTCGTTCGGGCGGTGCTTGTCGAGCCGGATCATCTGGGCCTGGACTCCATCGAACGGCGTCAGATCGCGCGTCTTGCCTTCCTCCAGATTGACGCCGTAGACCCGCCAGTTCTCGTCACCGCCTTGATCCTGGATATACAGGAGGTCGCGGTTGTTCTGGGCCCACATGTAGCTGCGGATGCCGCGGTCGGTGTCCTCGGTCACCGGACGCCCCGATCCCTCTGGCGCGCCAACGTCGGCCAGCCACACGTTGAGCACACCGTCGACCGGGGCCAACCACGCCATGCGCGTGCCATCGGGTGAGATCTGCGGTGAGACCCGGTCTGGGTTGCCGAACAGGACGTCGCGAGGGATGAGGGTGGTCGAGGGCAGGGCCATGCCTCCATCTTCGCCACGCGGAGCACGGCCTCCTTCCTCCGGCGCTCGGCGCGACCGCCGACCGCTCTGCGCGTGCTCGATCTGTGGGGCGGCGGCGCGCACTAGCATGCGGACCGGTTTCAACTACGAGGAGGCAGCGTTGGCCGTCAGCGCGTACGTGCTCATTCAGACCGAGGTCGGCAAGGCCGCCCAAGTCGCGGAGGAAGTCGGCAAGATCGACGGCGTCGTCTCTGCCGAAGACGTGACCGGCCCCTACGACGTGATCGTGCGCGCCGAGGCCAGCAGCGTCGACGATCTCGGGAAGTTGGTGGTCAGCCGAGTGCAGCTCATCGACGGCATCACCCGCACGCTGACCTGCCCCGTCGTTCACCTCTGAGCGAACCAATCTGCGGGAACCTGTAGCCCTCGCCGGTCCACCGGCGGGGGCTGCGGAGCGTCTGGGCCATCGACGCGGTTCACCGGTGCAGCACCATGGCCCGGATGGCCAGCCCCATCACGAACAGGCCGCCGAAGCCGTACAGCTCATACGCCCGGTGGCGCAGTTGCTGGCGGTAGCTGTAGATGATGCCGACCGATATCAACGCCACGAACCCGTAGAACATGTGGAACTGCGGGGCCTCGGTCTTGTGGCCGGCGACGAGCACCACGCCCAGCACCACTTGGACCAGCACCGACA
>JBPCMH010000245.1:0-3022 GCA_051002495.1 Acidimicrobiales bacterium | reverse complement strand
ACCCCCACCACCGAGATTGGGAGATCCGCCGCACACGACGTGCGGCGATTCACGGATCAGAGGCTATTCGATGACTGGACGGCAGCAGGAGGGGGGTGCGCTACACCGGCATGGCGCCCGTAGAGGCGGGTCTCTTCCCATGCTTTGGAGCATGGCATTGAGCCGAGCCGAGAACCCGCCGAAATTGCTTGTAGTCCGGGCTGGCACAAGACCAGCAGGCGCGGACCGCAGCAACGACGTTGTGGTGCAGATTGCGACTCCCACCGACGGCCCGTGGGCAGGGGCCCACGAACAGCATCAGCGGGCAACGCAACCTTGAACCCGGCTCAGCGGCGGTCCTTAGGCGGGTTGGGATCGCGGCCGGGCTTGATGGTGTCCGAGTCGCGGATTCGCCCGTCCCGTCCGTGGACGCGGACCTCTCCGCCGCCCTGCTTGCGGACGGTGTCGCGGGCCTTGGCGATCGCCTAGCGTTGTGTGCGGCTGACCGAACTCGCCTGCTGCGCCCCCGGCGCCTTGACGGCCCAGCGGCCGTCTTCGGTCCGCACGACATGCCTGCTTGCGGACTTGCCCTTCTTCGCCATGACGTCTCCGATCCGCAGGCAAAGCCCAATCGTAGTGTGCCGCTATCCGCCTTGCCGTGCCTATGATCGGTTCCAGGAAGGCGACCTGGAATGGCACACGTGACCGATCACGGCGATGGTACGAGCAACGATGTCATCGAACGCGCCTGCAAGCGCGCCGTTGTGACCAGCAGCCAGGAGCACGCTCGCTTCGTCATCGACACCGTCGGCGCGCGCATTGCCACCGCAGCCGTGGGTCTACGCGACGCGAGGGCGGTGCGCGGCGGGGCTCGCGGGCAGCGGATCAAGCAGGTCGACGCGCAACAGCGGCTGCAAGAGCTGTACCAGGTCGTGTGGGCGGTGTCAGAGGCCTACTCGCCGCCGGTCGCCGCCGCATTCCTGCGTGGCGCTAATCCCCATCTCGGTGACTGTGCCCCGCTGATGGTGCTCGCCGAAGAGTCGCCCGACAAGGCCGGACCCGCCTTGCTAGCAGCGGCGCGCCATCTGATCGAAGATTGAACGCGCTGCCGACCCGCCCCGCGCCGGCCGCCGGGGTGTGGCGTGTGCACCGTGAGCCCGAGCAGTTGCCACCCTCCAGCGAGCATCCCGGGCGCAACCGTTACGACGATCCCAGGCCCAACGCCGACGACCGCTACCGCGTCCGCTATCTGGCCACCGGCCTGCGCGGCTGCCTGCTCGAGGCACTGGCGTGGCTGCGCCCTGACGAACAGGCTGCGCAGCGCCTGCAGGTCGTCGTCGGCACTGACAGGGACAAGGAGCCCGATCTCGGCGACGCGGTCGCGGAGTTCCTCGGCACCCGAAGGGTGGCCTGGTGCACCTTTCCCGGCGAGGTTCACTTCGCCGACATCCACGCCCCGTCGACGCTGGCGGTCCTCGACACGGATGTCAACGTCGAGCCGCTGCTGGCCGCCCCCCGCGGGCGCGTGGCTCTCGGGGACGGCCACCGCCGGCCGCACCTGGACCAGGCCGCCGTGCTGCTCGCCAGCGAGTTCGGGATGCCAACGGCGGCCGCACACACCGCTCGAGCAGCCGCTCCTGGTACTGCTCGGCGACGCTCTCCAGCAGCCAGCGGGGCAGCTGTCGAGCCGCCGAGTCGCCCAACGCCTCCCACTCCGCCCACGACGCCTCGTCGGTGATCGCGGTCTACCTCCAACGACAACATGAAGCTACGCTCGTCTCGCACAGACGAAGCTCCCGGTTCCGTCCTAAGGGCTTGGGGTTCGCCTGTGCTTCTACGGGGCCCCGACCCCGAATGTCAACGGTGTAAGACGCTACCGACTTGTCACGGAACTCCAAGCACGTCTGGGGATGGCTCTGCAGTCGCTGCATGATGTTTCGGATCAGGCGACAGGATAAAACCTGCCCAGCGCCCGGCGAGGTCGCGCTGGACGTGCACCTCTGTGCGCGCGACGGTGCCCGCCGCGGTTGGGATCCGACCGCGCTTACTCTGAACGGACTGCTCGAACCGCAGATAGTGCACTTGCTGCGACTCGAGCAACGGGCGCTCCACCTTCCGCGAGAAGTAGCTGTTGCACCCGTCGCACACCACGCCAGGTGGAAGGACGCGTTTGTGGTTGTCCAGTGATTCGGGGATCACATGTTCACGGCTGCGTGAGGTCGTCGAGGACTGCCTACAGAACAGGTACCTCACGCCGGTCCCGTCCTTGAACCGTTTGAGACGGCCACGGTCGACCTGGGATGGATCTGGTGGCGATCGCAAAGACGCAAGAGATCGCCGTGCACACGACCCCGTCGCGCGGCGGGTACCCGTCGCGACACGTCTGCGTTGAACGGGTAAGCCAGGCACCGCTCGGCGACCTCGGCTGCGCCCGTCCACGGCGGCGGGGCGAGTCAAGGCGACCCGAGTTCTCCCAGTCGTCGACCCATCGGCCGTACAGCTGCACGAAGGATCCTGATGGAGGCGTGGAGCGCGGCATTGCCCGACCTCCTTTCGGCCGGAGCATCCTCGGTGTGCCGACCAAATCGGAAATCGCTGTCGAGGTAGAGGTAGCTCTGCGGCGGTCGCAGCCCAGGCGCCAGGGCTGACAACGGCATGTGGTCAGCGAGGTGCGATACGTGGCCAACCTCGATCGCTGCTCCGGTTATCGACCCGTCGAAGTAACCGTCGAACTCAGGGCGCGAGATGGCGCCGCGGTCTCCGTGGCGCTCCCACAGTTCGGCTGGGCTCGCGACATCGATGTCAGTGACCACGAAACTCCCGACCACCTGCCCGATCGGCTGCGTGGCGTAGATGACCACCTGCGTGACAGGTTGGCCGAAGGGGCGGCGGCGAAACTCCACCGTCTTTCGCCCGGCGAGGATGGCCTCAGCGTGCCGGGGGTGTAGCGACATAAGCGCTACCCGGCCAATCGAGCTTGAAGCCACGCGGCACCTCCCGACCTCAGCGTAGTGATGGACTGCGGGTGTGCCTGCAGCAGACC
>JBPCMH010000244.1:0-3520 GCA_051002495.1 Acidimicrobiales bacterium | reverse complement strand
GTATCCGACTGCGACGTGGTTGCCACCACCATCTTCGTCAATCCCCTCCAGTTCGGCCCGGCCGAGGATTTGGCGCACTACCCCCGTGACCTTGAGCGAGACCGAGACCTGGCCTCCGACGCTGGCGTCGCCCACCTGTTCGCACCGTCGCTGCCGGAGATGTATCCCGACGGGCTGCCGCTGTTGACACAGGTCTCGGTTGCCGAGCTCGGTGACGATCTCGAAGGAGCGAGCCGGCCGGCTCATTTCAGCGGCGTGGCGACGGTGGTGGCCAAGTTGTTCAACATCACCGGCGCCTGCCGTGCCTACTTCGGCGAGAAGGACTGGCAGCAGCTGCAGTTGGTCAGCCGAATGGCGCGCGACCTGAGCTTTCCGGTCGAAGTGGTGGGGTGCCCCATCGTCCGAGAGGCAGACGGGCTCGCCATGTCGAGCCGCAACATCTACCTCGACCCGGAGCAGCGAGCAGCCGCGCCGGTCGTGCACCGGGCCCTCGTCGCCGGCCAGCACAGCGACGATCCCGAGAAGGCCATGGCCGCGCTCGTGGCCGAGGAGCCGCTCGCCACCCTCGACTACGCCGCGGCCACCGACGACCGGTTGCTCGTCGCCGTTCGGTTCGGCGCAACTCGCCTCATTGACAACATGCCGAGACACCCCGCACCGGCGGCTGACCAGCCGTCGTCCGAACCAACCAGGAGTTGACCATGCGCCGCAGAATGATGAAGTCGAAGATCCACCGTGCGACGGTCACCGACGCCAACCTCAACTACGTCGGGTCGATCACCATCGATCGCCGCTTGATGGCTGAAGCCGACCTCCTCGAGTGGGAGCAGGTGCAGATCGTCGACGTCGACAACGGCGCTCGCTTCGAGACCTACGTCGTCCCTGGCAACGAAGGCGACATGTGCCTCAACGGTGCCGCGGCCCGGCTCGTGCATCCCGGCGATCGAATCATCGTGATCTCCTATGCCGACTTCGAGCCTGCCGAGCTGGACGATTTCCAGCCGACGGTTGTGCACGTCGACCGCGACAACCGAATCATCCCCGCCGAGATGGCAGCCATTCAGGCGCAGGTCGACGCTTGATCCGAGCGCCAGTAGCGTCCCCGGCGGTGACGACCGACCTTGACCTCCTTGTGCTGGGCAGCGGCGTGGCCGGGTTGTCTGCCGCGGTTCGGGCCGCCAGCGAAGGTGGGCTCCGAGTCGGCGTGCTCACCAAGGGTGAGCTTGAGCAGTCCGCTACTCGGTGGGCTCAAGGCGGCATCGCCGCCGTGCTCGGTGGATTCGACACCGACTCCACCGATCTGCACCTCGCCGACACGCTTTCGGCCGGAGCCGGACTGTGCGATGTCGATGCCGTTCGGGTGCTGGTCGACGAGGGACCTGGCCGAGTCAACGACCTGATCGCCCTCGGGGCGGTGTTCGATGCCGATCACGAGGGTCGGCTCCTGCTCGCCCGGGAAGGCGGACACTCTGTTCCCCGCGTCGTGCACGCGGGCGGGGCGGCCACCGGCGTCGAGATCGAACGGGCGCTGGTCGACGCGGTGCACCAGACCGCAGCCGTCGTGTTCGAGCACACCTTCGCCTTTGAGTTGATCGTGGAGGGCGGCGTGTGCCGCGGGGTCCACGCCGTTGGCGAAGCCGGAGAACCATTCGAAGTTCGCTCCGCGCACACCCTCATGGCCACCGGCGGTGCTGGTCAGCTCTTTGCCGTCACCACGAACCCCGCGCAGTCGACCGGTGACGGCATCGCCATGGCCCTTCGTGCCGGCGTCGCGGTGGCCGACGTCGAGTTCATGCAGTTCCACCCGACCGCGCTGCACCACCCGGCCATGCCGCGACCGCTCCTGTCCGAGGCGCTCCGCGGCCACGGTGCGCTGCTGCGTGACGCCGATGGGAAGCAGTTCGTTGATGAGTTGCAACCCCGCGACGTGGTCAGCCGGGCGATGGCGGAGCGGATGCTGGCCCAGGGCGTGGAGTACCTCTGGCTTGACGCCACCGGCCTCGACGAGTTTGCCGCCCGATTTCCGACCATCGACGCCAGCGTGCGGGCCATTGGCCTCGACCCGACGACTGAGTGGCTGCCGATTGCGCCGGCCGCTCACTCCCTGAGCGGCGGGGTGATCACCGACCTTGACGGTGCATCTTCCATGCCTGGTTTGTGGGCCGCGGGCGAGACGTCGTGTAGCGGTGTGCACGGAGCGAACCGGCTCGCCTCGAACTCGCTGCTCGACGGGATGGTCTTTGGGGCCAGAGTGGTGGAGGCGATCGCAGGCGGGCGCGACGGTCCCCTGGCCACCGGCGCCATGAGGGCGGTGCTCGACGGGAGCCACGACGACGATGTGATCACCGGCGCGGCGATCCCGCTCCGACGCCCGACGCCAGGTTCGAAGCCAGCCGACGACATTGATGTGGGCAAGGAACGCGACCGCCTGCAGCGAGCCATGACCGCGGGAGCGGGCGTCCGTCGAGACGCCGACTCGCTCGGAGCGGTTTCCGCCGTTCTTGACACCGTCCGCTCCGGCGGGGATCCCGAGCTGTCAAACTTGACCACGTTGGCCCGGGCAGTGATCGTGGCCGCGCTGGCCCGCGAAGAAAGCCGGGGAGCGCACTTCAGGGTCGACTTTCCTGAGCGGTCCACCGAGTTTCGCCGGCGTCTGGTGCTGGCATGACCGATCTTCATCCACCCTTCACTGCGGTGCGCGCCGCGGTGGCCATCGCCCTTACCGAAGACCTGGCTCCAATCGGCGACATGACCGCTGCACTCGTCGATCCCGAGGTGGTCCGCTCGGTGGCCTTCGTCACGCGGGAGCCCGGTGTCGTGGCCGGTCGCCGCTGCGCGGAAGAGTCTCTCGCCCAGGTCGACGGCTCGATTGAGGTCTTCTGGCTCGTTGACGACGGCGGTGAGGTCAAAGCCGGGGATGTCATCGCCACGGCCCGCGGATCGCTGCGGTCGATCCTGAGCGGCGAGCGAACCGCGCTGAACTTCTTGCGTCACCTGTCTGGCATCGCAACGGTCACGCGGCAGTTCGTCGACGCAACCGGAGGGGCGGCCGTCATCTTGGATACGCGGAAGACCACCCCGGGCCTTCGAGCGATCGAAAAGGCCGCGGTCAGAGCAGGCGGCGGCGCCAACCATCGTGGGTCGCTCTCCGACGGCGTGCTCATCAAAGACAATCACCTGGCTTCCCTCACCATCACCGAGGCCGTACGCCGAGCCCGGGCAGCCTGGCCGGGTCGGCTGGTTGAGGTCGAGTGCGACACAGTCGCGCAGGTCGACGAGGCGACGACGGCTGGGGCGACCATGGTTTTGCTCGACAACATGGACCCAGACACGGTGCGTGAAGCGGTGGCGCTCGTTGCCGGCCGCACGCTCGTTGAGGTGTCGGGCCGGATGTCGCTCGAAGCGGTGCCCGGCTACGCAGCCATCGAGGGCGTCGATTACATCTCGGTCGGCGCTATCACTCATTCCGCGCCGGCCCTCGACATCGGGCTCGACCTTGAAGGCTGACGTGCTCCTGCTC
>JBPCMH010000243.1:0-7966 GCA_051002495.1 Acidimicrobiales bacterium | reverse complement strand
GCGCAGAAGTTGCTCGCCGAGAACCACGACGTGGCAGCCGACCTGTGGTCGGTGACGTCGTTCAAGTTGCTGCGCGAGGAGGCGTTCGAGGTGGAGCGCTGGAATCGGCTGCACCCCACCGAGCCGGCCCGCGCGCCGTATCTCACCGAGCAGCTCTCGACGTCCGAGGGGCCAGTAGTGGCAGTGACCGACTTCATGCGGGCCGTGCCCGATCAGGTGAGCCGTTGGGTGCGGGCGCCGTACACATCGCTCGGTACCGATGGCTTCGGGCGGTCCGACACCAGGGAGGCACTGCGCCGCTTCTTCGAGGTCGACGCCGCCCACCTCGTCGTCGCCGTCCTCAAGTCGCTCGCCGATAGCGGTGACGGCAAAAGCGAAGAGGTGGCCGACGCCATCCGCACCTACGAGATCGACCCGGACAGCCCGCTACCGCTGCACACCTGACCGCCCCACGCGATCCCCGTACCCGACCGCCACACGTGACCGCCGTACCCGACCGCCACACGTGACCGCCAAGCTTTGACACCAGGATTGGGGCGCTTTCCGCCCCGATCGTGGTGACAAAGCCGTGGAAGCCCGGCGTCGACTAGAGGTCTTGGCGCTCCAGCCAGCCGACCAGAATGGCCACCGCCCGAGGATCGTGGCGGAGGCGGTGCCCGGCCCCGGTGATGATCCGCAGATCTGCCGACCCGCCCGCCTCGTCGGCCAGTGCCCTGGCATCGGCCACTGGCACCGCGTCGTCGATCGTGCCGTGGACGAGCAGCATCGGACGGGGAGGGATCTTGGCCATGGCCGCCAGCGGCCTGATCTCCTTGAACCCACGAGCCCAGACGGCCTGATCGGCCGGGAAGGCTGGCGAGCGAACGGCCCCGACGGTCCTGGCCTCAGCCAAGATCGTCCGCGGGTTGGCCGCCCACGCGTCAAAGTCGGCTGGCGCCGAGAACGTCGCCACTCCCCTGATGTCAGGATCTTCGCCAGCCAAGCACAGGGCCAGCGCGCCGCCCGTCCGGAAGCCAGCCAACCACACCCCACCCACACCCTCCTGCTCCCGCAGGTAGGCCACGGCTGCCCGCAGGTCATCGAGCCAACCGGCCAAGGAGAAGTCGCCCTCCGACTTGCCGATGCCTCGGAAGTGGATGGCCAGCACGATCCAGTCGGCCACCGTGGCCAGGCGGTCGGCGAATTCCGGATAGGTGGTGCCCGAGCTCTCAACCCATCCGGGTGCGGTCGGAAAACCATGAGCCAAGACCAACGCGCACTTCTTCGATCGAGCCGGGTTGTCGTCCGGCGGCCGGGCCAAATGGCCCCACAGCTTCCGTCCCTCGGACTCGATGAAAGTGTCCGCGCCCGCAACGCTCACAGGCCGAGCAGCCTCTGAGCGTTTCCGACGAGGATCTTCTGCTCGATCTCGGGCGACGGCTCGTGACCCTTGAAGGCCTTGAGCCACTTCTGGAATGCGATGAACGGGTAGTCGCTGCCGTAGAGGGCTCGATCCTGCAAACCGCCCATCACGTTCTGCACAAGGGCTGGTGACCAGAGTCGGGGCGACCAACCAGAAAGGTCGATCCACACGTTGGTCTTGTGCTGAGCGACTGCCAGCATTTCGTCCTGCCACGGCCAGCTCGGATGGGCTCCGACGATGTTGAGGTCGGGGAAGTCGGCGGCCACATCATCGAGCAGGATCGGGCGCGAGTAGCCGAGCTTGATGCCGCCCCCGCCGCGCACCCCAGCGCCAAGGCCGGAGGTTCCGGTGTGGAAGATGATCGGCACCTCGAGCTCGGCCGCCGCTTCGTACAACGGGTAGAACTTGTGGTCGTTCGGCGCGAAACCCTGGCACGACGGATGGAGCTTGAGCCCCTTCATGCCGAGATCGGTCACCGCCCGTCGCAACTCGTTGACCGCGGCCTTCCCCTTCCACGGGTCGACCGATGCGAAGCCGATGAACGCATCGGGATAATCCGCGACGGCTTGGGCCACGAAGTCGTTCGTGACCGGCGGGAGGCCCATGGCCGACTCCGCGTCCCAGGCCAGGAGGACGGCAAGCACATCATCGGCCCTGAACTCCTCGGCCATCTCGGCCACCGTTCGAATCGGGACATGAGTCTTGAAGTGGCGCTCGGTCGCCTCGCGCAGCTCGCCGAGCGAGCCCTCCATCCACTCGTGGGTGGCGAGGTGGACGTGGAAGTCGATCGCCCTCATCGGCTGGCCGCCTTCATTCGCCTGACGCGGCGCAGTGCCGGCAGGCCTTGTACCCGCGGTTGCGCGCCTCGGGGAGCACGTCCGGACCAAAGCTGGCGTACTGCTGCGACGTCATCAACTCATCGATGCCGCAGTCGTCGGTGGCCGCATCCAGGTCATGAACGATCTGAGTGCGCTTGTCACCCAGCCACTGGAAGTGCTCGAAGCGCGTCGGTCGGGCCATAGTCGAACACTATTGCGCGCTCGGGAGGCGACCCCAACCCATCGGCGGCACGCTGACGTCAATGCTCTGCGGGGTTCCCCTTGCACCGACGCGACGAGGGGGCGCCGAAGCGCCCCCTCGTTTCAAATGTTGCCGGAATAGGAATCCGGTGTCGCTTGCTGCGTCGGATAGGACCAGTGTCCGACTCGCTCGACCAGACGGTGGCTGGATTGGTTTGCCCAGCCGGTCCAGCGGGCCGTCTAGCGGCCAGCCACCTCCAGGGTCCTAGAACTTGGATCGATCAGTTGGACCACCCCCTCTCTCTGGTGCCCCAGATCGTAACCGCGATCCACCGCGTTTGGCGAGCATTAACGCGAGCCAAGTCGGAGAAGGTCAGGACTCACCCACGTCGTCGGTCGCGGCCTCCGGACCGACCGCGCCGATCGCCTCGAGGTAGGCCATCTGCGCCTCCAACACCGCGTGCACGTTGGCCGCGGAGATCTCCGTTCCAGCGGCCGCCGCTTGATCAAGCACGTACTGGACTGCCTCGGCCCCGCCGATCACCACCGGCGTGCCGATGACCGGCGTCGATCCGTTCGCCGATAGCCCCTTGCCCCTGATGTAATCGAGGTGCCAATCGAGCAGGCGGCGCACGTCGTCAAAGGACAACTGAGCCGACACCTCGAAGGGCACGTGACTGGCGACGTACTCCACGGCCTCGTCTGGATCGAAGACCGGTGCCGGCGGCACGGCGTCCAGTCGTCGGGCCTCGCGGCCGACGGCGATGGCAGCGATGGCGAACACGAGCGCCATCGCGGTGAGCACGAGGAAGACGGTCATAGCCTCACCATGATGCCCGACCGCCACATCAGGCCGCCCTCCCCCGGTCTGCCCCCCGTTCCGCGTATGGGAACCCGGTCGCCGTGGGGGAACGGCGCGGGTGCGGCTTACAGGCCGATGCGCTGGGCGAGCAGCTCGCGGTGGTAGGAGGGATCGCCGAGGTAGAGCTCAGTCGACTTGGCCCGCTTGAAGTAGAGGTGGGCGGGGTGCTCCCAGGTGAAGCCGATGCCACCGTGAATCTGGATGTTCTCGGCCGCGGCGTGGAAGTAGGCATCCGAGCAGTAGGCCTTGGCCAGCGAGGCCACAACCGGCACCTCTTCGCTGTCGTCGGCCGCGGCCCAAGCTGCGTAGTAGGCGGCGGACTTGGCCGACTCAACCTCGAGCAGCATGTCGGCGCACTTGTGCTTGATGGCCTGGAACGAGCCAATGGGCCGCCCGAACTGCACGCGCACCTTGGCGTACTCCACGCTCATCTCGAGGCACTTCTGCGCGCCGCCGACCTGCTCGTTGGCCAGCGCGATGGCGGCCAGGTCGAGGGTCTTGGCCAGACCAGCCTCGGCGCCACCTTCAGAGCCGACGAGGCGGGCGGGGGTGCCGGCGAACTCAAGGCGGGCCTGCTTGCGGGTCTGGTCCATCGTGGAGAGCTGGTTGCGGGTGAGCCCAGACGCGTCGCCTTCGACCGCGAACAGGCTCAGGCCACCGTCGGTCTTGGCCGCGACGAGGATCAGGTTGGCCACGTGGCCGTCGAGCACGAACATCTTGTGACCGTCGAGGGTGTAGCCGTCGCCGGCCTTCTTGGCCGTGAGGCCGACCGCGTCGAGCTCCCACTTGCCGTTGTCCTCGGTGACGGCCAGCGTGGCGATGGTCTCGCCCGAGGCGATGCCCGGGAGGAGATCCTTCTTGGCCGCGTCGTCGTCGGTGTTGAGCAGCGCGTTGGCCGCCAGCGCGACGGTCGAGAAGTAGGGGGCGCACAGCAGGGCGCGGCCCATCTCTTCGAGCACGATGGCGAGCTCGACGTAGCTGTAGCCGGAGCCGCCGTACTCCTCCGGAATGGCCAGACCCTGGAGGCCGAGCTGCTGGCCCATCTGGTTCCAGACGTCGGTGTCGTAGCCGTCGTCGGTCTCCATGAGCTCGCGCACCGCGGTCTCGGAGGACTTGTCCTCGAGGAACCGGCGGACAGACTTGCGCAGCTCTTCTTGTTCTTCGTTGAAGGCAAAGTTCATGGCGCCGAACCTATGCCCCTGCTCGGGGTGGCGCACTTCGAGATGTGTACACGCGTGCTACGGTCTCTGGCCATGGAGCCGGAGGGGCTGTCCAAGGTCGGCATTCGAGAGCTACGCAACCAGGTCGCCGCGGTCGTGCGCCGGGCCAGGGCGGGCGAGCGGATCGTGATCACGGTCGACGGAACGCCGGCGGCCATGCTCGGGCCGTTGGAGCCCACTGCTGAGCAACCGACCATCGACGACCTCATCGCCGCCGGCCTCGCCGATCCACCCCGGCGCTCGACTCGGCCGCAACCGCCAGAGTCGATCTCCCTGCCGGTCGACGCCCGAAGCACGCGGGTACTCGACGAACTCAGAGGCTCGTGAGTTGGCCAAGTCGAAAGGGCCCGCACCGATTGTCTACGTCGACACTTCGGCGCTCGTCCGTCGCTACGTCGATGAGCCCGGACGCGACCTCGTCATCGAGACGATGGAGGCCGCCTCAGCATGGGCCGCCTCGGCGCTGACGCGCACCGAGGCGCTCATGACGCTGCATCGGTTGGCCGCGGGACCGCGCCAACAGGCGCGGCTGTGGCATGCGCTGCGCGACGACTGGGACGCGTTCGTCGTCGTCCCGATCGACGATCGATGCACTGCTCGCGCCGTTGAGCTCGGCAGCCAATTCGGCACCCGCCTCGTCGATGCCCTGCACCTGGCGGCGGCCGACCGGCTGCCGAGGCCGCTGC
Source organism: Acidimicrobiales bacterium (assembly GCA_051002495.1). Classification (GTDB taxonomy): domain Bacteria; phylum Actinomycetota; class Acidimicrobiia; order Acidimicrobiales; family CADCTF01; genus JBPCMH01. Next base: position 2,777 of record JBPCMH010000243.1, on the reverse strand, counting down.
AGTACCTGACGTTTGACCGCCACCAAATCCCGACCGCGTCGGCGCTCGGCATGGAGGTCATCTCGCCCACCGAGCGCTGACAAGTGCACGGGCGGGCAGAATGGGCATATGGCCACGCTTCACTACGAGGACACCAACGCCGAGATCCACAAACTTGTCGTCGGTCCCGTCGACAACAACGTGTTCGTGCTGCGCTGCAAGCAGACCGGTGAAGCCGTACTGCTCGACGCTGCTAACGAACACGAGAAACTGCTGGAGCTATGCGAGGCCCTCGGCGTGCGGAAGGTGCTCGAGACCCACGGTCACTGGGATCACATCCAAGCGGTGCCGGCGGTACGCGACGCGGGCTACGAGGTGGGCGTGACCGCTGCCGACTCCGCGATGCTTCCCTCCTATGACTTCGTGCTCGAAGACGAGTCGGTCATCGAGGTCGGTCGGCTGCGGCTCACCACGATGGCGACGCCCGGTCACACGCCTGGGTCGATGTGCTTCAAGCTGGAAGGGTCGCCTGTGCTGTTCTCCGGCGACACGCTGTTCCCAGGTGGGCCGGGCGCGACGAAGTTTGACCACAGCAACTTCGAAACGATCATCCGGTCCATCGAAGATCGCCTCTTCTCGCCGCTACCTCCGGAGACGATCGTGATGCCGGGTCACGGCGACGACACCACGATCGGCGCGGAGCAGCCCCACCTCCAAGAGTGGATCGACCGGGGCTGGTGAGCACCGCAGTGAAAGCCCTCGATGTCATCCTTGCCCGCCGCTCGATCGGTCGACTTTGCGAGCCCGCACCGGCAGACGACGACGTGCAGACCATCCTGCGCGCCGGCGCGGCCGCGCCCGATCACGGCGAGTTGCGACCGTGGTCGTTCGTGGTGCTGCGCGGAGCTGGAAAGGACGCCTTCGGGGAGGTTCTCGCCAAGGCTTACGACGGGCGTTGCCATGAGGGTTCGACCGAGCCGATCGGGGCCAAGCGGGAGAAGGAGCGCACCAAGCTCGGGCGCGCTCCGCTGGTGATCGTGGTGAGCGTTCGCCGACAGGCCGCGGCAGCCAACCCGAAGATCCCGTGGGAAGACGTGGTCGGCGCGGGCTACGCCGCCTGTCAAAACATGTTGCTGGCGGCCAAGGCGCTCGGCTTCGACGGCATGTGGCGCACCGGAGAGGTGTGCAACGACGACCTGATCAAGACGGCGATGGGTCTCGATGCCGACGATGTGATCACCGGCTACCTGTATCTGGGCACCCCATACGAGGGCGGCGACAAGCCACCGCACGACCCTGACCTCGACGGCCTGGTCACCGAGTGGTCATCGCCGGCTCGGCCCTGATCGTGGCCGGAGAGGCGGTCCCCTATCACAAGCGGCCCACCGACGACACGCCCCTGCACACCGCCGACCTGCCGGATCTGCCAACGCGCGATCGCAACATCCCGGCCACGGCCTGGGTCGAGGCACCAGAGGCGTTGCTGTCGTTAGGACAGGACTTTGGCGGACCGGTGGCCGACTACAAGCGGCAAATCCACGGCTGGCTGCTGTGGCGCTCGGGTCCGGCCACCAAAGCCAACGCCGCCTACGCGGCCATCGCGGCCGACGACCTCTCGGTCATCCTCACCTTCCGCCTGCGCCCCGACGGGAGCGGCGACGGCATCGGTCCGTCCGGCGAAAGCCACACCAGGTTCAGGGCGTGGAAAGAAGACTTGCGGGATCACCCTCGATCTTGAACCATCTCTTGACCATCCGTGTGGATGGCGCGAGGATGGCTCAATGACACCCTCCGGCACGACAGCCGACAAGAGCGACAGCGAGAAGATCACCATCAACCTGACCCCGGTTGATCTGGGCAAGATCGACGTGCTCGTCGCCGAAGGCATCTATCACAACCGTACGGACCTGATCCGCACCTCCATCCGCCGGGAACTCGACCAACACATCAAGGTGATCAGCGACCGCGCCAAACACCACCACGCGATCATGGGCATGTCGTTCATCAGCGCGGCCCGTCTGCAAGCGCTGCAGGACCGCGGGGAGACCATGTCGATCAAGGTGATTGGCAAGTGCACCATCCGCGACGACGTGACGCCGGATCTCGCAGCCGACACCATCGAGTCGATCACCGTCTATGGCGTGTTGCGGGCTCCGGCCGGCGTGGTGGAGGCGATCGAGCAGCGGCGTTTGGTGTTGCTGAGCGGTGGTGACGGAGGCGCGCCCGAAGGGCCAAGCGCCGATTGAGGCTTGCCGTTTGAAAAGGGTGTTCGCTCGAGGCCTACCGGCTCCCGTTCGCCGATCGATCCTTCAGTCTCGGGTCGTGGTGCGAATCCGGTCGGGACTTCAGTCGCTGGGACTACTTCGCGGTGCCGAGCGCATGGCTGAGGTCGCGCCAACGAGCACCGAGACCGCCACGACGACGTGCAGCAAGAAGGCTGATCCGATCCCATGGCGCTCGAACTCGATCGGAGAGCCGTGCCAGGCCAGCCAAGTCAAGGCCATCGCCCAGGTGGCACACGCGGCCAGAACCCAGGCGAGCACTCTGAACCCCCGGCCGGCTGCGACGGCGAGCGAGAGGAGCCCCGCGACACAAGCCGAGAGAAATACGGCTCGCGACTTGCCGAATCCCACGAGGCTATCCAGCCATGCCGGGAAAGGCGTCGTGTCCCCTGGCTCAGGCGACAGGTTGCTCCCCGCCCATCCGCTGACCGGGAGCACTAACTCCCAAGTCCGGCTGTCCCGGAGCGGAGCGGTAGCCGTGTACCCGGGGTGAGTCAACAGGAACTCGGTGTAGAC
>JBPCMH010000242.1:0-10983 GCA_051002495.1 Acidimicrobiales bacterium | reverse complement strand
GCGCTGAAGTGAGCCGCGCTGCGGTACGTACCCCGCCGGCGCGTGACCGCATCGAAGGCCACCCCACAAAGGAGAAGCAGCAGGAACGCGCCACCAACGATCAACAGGACCACGCCCTTCAGTGTGCCTTCTCGGCGGTGCAACCGCTCGGCGGCGGTAGCGTCGCCAGCCATGGATCTCTCAGGCACGTGGCTGGCCGCGCCAGCCGACGAGGACCTACGCCGGATCTACCCGCAGACCGACTTCGACGACGCCACGTGGGCCGAGGCCACGGTGCCCGGACATTGGCAGTCGGTTTCGACTCTGGCCGACCACGACGGGCCCGTCCTCTACCGACGCAGGTTCGAGGCCGACGCAGCCGACCCGGGACGCCGGAGTTGGTTGGTGTTCGATGGGGTGTTCTACGAGGCAGATGTGTGGCTCGACGGCAGCTACGTGGGCGATACCGAGGGCTACTTCGTGCCTCACGAGTTCGACGTGACCGATCTCTTGCGTGGCGGACGCGAACACGTGGTCGCGGTCGAAGCGTCGTGTTCGCCGCCGCGGGATCTAACCGCCAAGAGAGCGATCACCGGTGTATTCCAACACTGGGACTGCATGGACCCGGCCGACAACCCTGGGGGCATCTGGCGGCCCGTGAGGTTGGTTGAGACGGGCCCGGTTCGCATCAGCCGTCTCAGGGTGTTGTGCCGCGAGGCGACGTCGGAGCACGCCGTGCTCGATCTGCGGGCTGTGCTCGACAGCGCCGAGGCGGGTCAGGCCCGTATCACCACCACCGTTGGCACGGCGGTCGAGCATCACGTCGACGTCACGCTCGCCGCGGGCGAGAACCGGGTCGATTGGAGCGTCACCATCGACAACCCGCAACTGTGGTGGCCGCGATCGCTTGGCGAGCAACCCCTCTACGACGTCGGCGTGGAGGTCACCGGGGCAGGCGCGGCTGAACCAAGCGATCGCCGAACGGTCACGACCGGCCTGCGGCAGGTCGCCATGTCCAACTGGATCTTCACCATCAACGGCGAGCGCTTGTTTCTCAAGGGAGCGAACCAAGGGCCTGTGCTTCCACGGTTGGCAGAGGCCACGCCGGCCGACTTCAAGCGCGACCTCGCCCTCGCGGCCGACGCCGGGCTCGACTTCCTTCGCCTGCACGGCCACATCAGCGCGCCGGCCATGTACGACCTGGCCGACCGGGCTGGCATGTTGCTCTGGCAGGACTTCCCCTTGCAGTGGGGTTATTCGCGGACCGTGCGTGCGCAGGCGGCGCGCCAAGCCCGCGAAGCCGTCGACCTGCTGGGTCATCATCCGTCGGTATTCCTCTGGTGCGGCCATAACGAGCCAATGGCGCTCGACCTTCGACCCGGACAGCCTGTCGATGTGGTGCGCACCGGACTCCGGGCGCTGGCTATGCAGCAGTTGCCGACGTGGAACAAGACCGTCATCGATCGCCAGGTGAAGCGCGCGCTGCACAAGGCCGACCCGACCCGGCCTGTCGTGGCCCATTCAGGCGTCTGGCCGGGGCTGGCCTCTGGCGGTACCGACAGTCACCTGTACTTCGGCTGGTACTGGGGCGAGGAGCAAGACTTGGCCGCGTTTTGCGCGGCCTGGCCCCGGCAGGCGCGCTTTGTGAGCGAGTTTGGGGCGCAGGCAGTTCCCGTCGCGGCCGACTTCATGGAGCCGCACCGCTGGCCCGACCTGGACTGGGACCGATTGGCCGAGCACCACGCGCTGCAGCGCCAGTTCATGGCAGCCCAAGGACTCGACCCGTCCGACTACCCGACGTTCGAAGCCTGGCAGGCCGCTACGCAAGCCCATCAGAGCCGGCTCATTCGGCACCACATCGAAACGCTGCGACGCCTCAAGTACCGGCCGACCGGCGGCTTCGCGCAGTTCTGCTTCATTGACGCCCACCCCGCGGTGACGTGGAGCGTGGTTGGTCACGATCGAACGCCGAAGCCTGCCTACGCGGCGATGGCCGCCGCATGCTCGCCGGTCATTGTGGTGGCCGAAAGACCCGACGAGGTCTACGAACCCGGATCAGCGGTGAGCCTCGACGTCCACGTCGTCAGCGACCTGCGGACCGCGCTGGCCGGATGCACGGTGACCGCGGATCTGTCGTGGCCGGCCGGCCATCGCCGCTGGCGGTGGGGCGGCGACCTTGCAGCCGACTCGGTGCGGCGGATCGGCACCGCAGCAGCCGATCTGGGACCCGAAGCTGGGCTTATGCACCTCGATCTTTCGCTCGCTGACGAGGCGGGAGTGGTCATCGCGACCAACCGGTACGAGAGCGTCGTTTACCCCTCTTGAATCCTCAAATGGAATGATCAGAGTGTGCAGTCGTCCTGGAAAGGGGTCAGCGAGTGACCAACGCGGTGATGACACCGGTCACCCTGTACCGCTCAACGATCGGCAAGAAGGTCGTCATGGCGGTCACCGGGATGATGCTGTGGGGATACGTCGTCTTCCACATGCTCGGCAACCTCAAGATCTTCACGGGCGCCTTCCACTTCGATGAGTACGCCGAGTTCATCCGGCGCGTCGGCGACCCGTTGCTGGGCCATCAGTGGTTCCTATGGGGAGTGCGCGTTGTGCTCCTTGCCGCGGTCATCCTGCACATCGTCGCCGCCACCCAGTTGAGCCTGCGCAACACCAATGCCAGAGCGCGCGACTACACCAAAACCGAGATCGTGAACGCCAACTACGCGTCGCGGACGATGCGGTGGGGCGGGGTCATCATCCTGTTGTTCATCATCTACCACGTGCTTCATCTGACGACAGGAACGCTGCACCCAGACTTCCGCCAGGGCGAGGTGTATTACAACGTCGTCGCAGGCTTCAAGGTTTGGTACGTGTCGGTCGCTTACATCGTCGCCGTGATCGCCATGGGCGCGCACCTGTACCACGGCACCTGGAGCATGCTTCAGACCATCGGCGGCAACCGGCCCGGCCTCGACCCCTACATCCGCCGCTTCTCGAAGGCCCTCGGCGTAGGCGTCACGATCGGCTATGCCCTCGTGCCGCTCGGCGTCCTGGCTGGGATCATCCATTGAGCGGCACGGAGGACACCACCAGCATGAGCGACACGTCATGGGTCGATGCCGGCCCGTCCACCCATCCGTTCACCTCGACGGCTCCTGAGGGGCCGATCGAGCAGAGGTGGGACACCAGACGCTTCAACGTGAAACTCGTCAACCCGGCCAACAAGCGGAAGTACGAGATCATCGTGGTTGGCACCGGTTTGGCCGGCGCCTCCGCCGCGGCCAGCTTCGCGGAGCTCGGCTACAACGTGACCTCGTTCTGCTACCAGGACAGCCCGCGACGAGCGCACTCGATCGCCGCGCAGGGCGGGATCAACGCGGCCAAGAACTACCGCGGTGACGGCGACAGCATCTACCGGCTGTTCTACGACACGGTCAAGGGAGGCGACTACCGGGCCCGCGAAGACAACGTCCACCGGCTGGCCCAGATATCGGTCGACATCATCGATCAGTGCGTGGCCCAGGGCGTGCCATTCGCACGCGAGTACGGAGGCCTGCTCGACAACCGGTCCTTCGGTGGCGCGCAGGTGTCGCGGACCTTCTACGCCCGCGGCCAGACCGGCCAGCAACTCCTGCTCGGCGCCTACCAAGCCCTCGAACGCCAGATTGGCGCCGGCAAGGTGCGGATGCACTCGAGGCACGAGATGCTCGATCTGATCTTGGCCGACGGCAAGGCCAAGGGTGTCGTCATTCGCAACATGATCACCGGCGAGATCACCTCGTACACCGCAGACGCGGTTGTCCTGGCCACCGGTGGCTACAGCAACGTCTTCTACCTCTCGACCAACGCGGTGGGGTGCAACGTGACCGCGGCATGGCGAGCCCATCGCAAGGGCGCATTGTTCGCCAACCCGTGCTTCACCCAGATCCACCCGACGTGCATCCCTCAGGCCGGAGACCACCAGTCGAAGCTGACGCTGATGTCGGAGTCGCTTCGCAACGACGGCCGGGTGTGGGTGCCAACCAAGGCCGACGACTCCCGTCCTCCCAACCAGATCCCCGAAGACGATCGCGACTACTACCTCGAGCGCCGCTACCCGGCGTTCGGAAACCTGGTTCCCCGTGATGTCGCGTCCAGGGCGGCCAAACAGGTCTGCGACCAGGGCCGCGGCGTCGGGCCGGGTGGCCGTGGTGTCTATCTCGACCTCACCGACGCAATCGAACGGCTCGGACAGGCCGCCATCGCCGAGCGCTACGGCAACCTCTTCGACATGTACGAGCGCATCACCGGCGAAGACCCGTACACCTTCCCCATGCGCATTTATCCGGCCCCGCACTACACGATGGGCGGGCTCTGGGTCGACTACGACCTTCAGAGCAACATCCCCGGCTTATTCGTGGCCGGCGAAGCAAACTTCTCCGACCACGGCGCGAACCGGCTCGGCGCCTCCGCCCTCATGCAGGGACCGGCCGATGGCTACTTCGTCCTGCCGTACACCATTGGCAACTACCTGGCCGGCGTGAACCCCGGCGACCGACTGCAGCCCGGAGACGAGCCGTGCCAGCAGGCCGAGGCCGAGGTCAGCCAGCGGACCGAGAAGTTCCTGTCGATCAACGGCTCGAGAACGGTCGATTCGCTCCACCGCGAGCTCGGCACCGTCATGTGGGACCACTGCGGCATGGCACGCAGCGAAGAAGGGCTACGCAAGGCCCTCGACCGCATCCCGGAGCTCAAAGAGGAGTTCTGGCAGAACATCAAGGTTCCGGGCGTCAACGATGATCTGAACCAGGCCCTGGAGAAGGCCGGGCGGGTCGCCGACTTCTTCGAACTCGCTGAGCTCATGTGCGTCGATGCGCTGCATCGCGCCGAGTCCTGCGGCGGCCACTTCCGTGAGGAGTACCAGACCGACGATGGCGAGGCCCGTCGTCGTGACGACGAGTACTCCTATGTTGCCGCTTGGGGGTACGCCGGCTCGGGTCAACCCCCGGTGCTGCACAAGGAGCAACTCACCTTCGACTACGTCAAGCCGACCCAGCGGAGTTACAGGTGACAGCCACCATGCCAGAGACGACCCCTTCCGGCAACGACGCCAGCATGACCATCACGCTGCACGCCTGGCGCCAAACCCGGGGCGAGGATGACGGCCAACTGGTCACTTATACCGTGGCTGATGTCAGCCCCGACTCATCGTTTCTTGAGATGCTCGACGTGCTGAACCAGCGATTGACTCTCAAGGGCGAGGAGCCCATCGCGTTCGACAGCGACTGTCGTGAGGGCATCTGCGGTACCTGCGGCTTCATGGTCAACGGAGTTGCGCACGGTCCGCAGAAAGCCACCACGGTGTGCCAGTTGCACATGCGGCACTTTTCCGATGGCGACGAAATTACGATCGAGCCGTTCCGGGCTACCGCCTTCCCCGTCGTGAAGGATCTCGTGATCGATCGCTCGGCCTTCGACGACGTGATCGCCGCCGGGGGCTACATCTCGGTAAACACCGGCGCCGCGCCCGACGCCCATGCTGTCCCCGTCCCCAAGGACGATTCCGACGTCGCCTTCGACGCGGCGGCCTGCATCGGCTGCGGCGCGTGCGTGGCCGCGTGCCCGAACGCGTCGGCCATGTTGTTCATGGGCGCCAAGATCACTCACCTCGGCGTGCTGCCCCAGGGCCAACCCGAGCGCTACGAACGGGTGCAGCGCATGGTGCGGGTCCACGACGACGAAGGGTTCGGCGGGTGCACGAACATTGGCGAGTGCTCCTCGGTCTGCCCCAAGGAGATCTCGCTCGACGTCATCGCTCGGATGAACGGCGATCTGGTTCGGTCGAGCTTCGGGGCGTGGCGGAAGCGCATGGGCGGCTCCTCGGCCGGCTGAGGTCCCCTCCGCAGGCTGGGATTTTCCCCCTTCTGCAGCAGGAATCGGACGGTGTGGGGTGTAATTCCTCTTTACTGCCTCTGTTGGGACGCCGACAACGTGGTTGTCCAGCGGCCGAGCAGCCGCAAAGCAGATCAACCGACCGATGCCCATACTCCTCGCCGCACTCCGCGCCGTACTCCCCCGGCTCCTGACGCCGATGCGTCGGTCGAACAGCCCCGCGCGGCTCAGGCTCAGGCTCGGACTCAGCCGGCTGGGAGCCTTCGATCAGCGGGTGCAGGTCGCCGTGGAGGTCCGCATCTCCCGGCTCGGCGGCCTGATTCGGGATGCTCGGCAGGCGTGGATTGACAGCGCCCACGTCATCGCTGCCTGGGCCTCGGCCGGGGTGGTCCGAGGGATCCCTTCGCCGGCCAACGATTTGCTCCTCTCGCTCGCCGCGCTCCCGCCGGTGTCGCTCCCCCATCCCGTCCGCGTCACGATCCGCGCGTTGCGCACGCCCGTTTCTCGGGCCATCGACAAAGCGGAGAACCAGTTCCGTGAGCTGTGGCCCGACGGTCGAGGCGCTCGTCACGCAGCCCGCACCTTCCTGGCCGCCTCGGCGGTCGGCTGCCTCGGGCTGACCATGGCCGCCTCTGTGCTGACAAGCGCCGCGCCGCTTCCAGCCGGCCGCGCCCCGTTCGTCGCCTCGCCCGTGGCGGAGCGGCACGACGCCAGCTCCGCCGTCCCCTCGGAACTACCGGCCGCCGAAGCCGCCGCGCCCGGGTCGCCGGGTGCCGTCGCCCCCGGTGCACCTGCGACACAGGCCCCAATCCGAGCTGGCACGGCTAGGCGCGGGGCGCTGCCGGTCGGCAAGGGCATGTGGATCTGGCTGCCGACATCGGTCGAAGGTGGCGACCCAGTCGCCATCGTGTCCCGGGCCAAGGCCGTGGGGCTCACCCACCTCTATGTCCGCACCGGCTCGACCCGCGACGGCTTCTATGCCCAGGACTTTCTCAACGCCCTGCTGCCAGTCGCCCACGCCAACGGCATCCGGGTGTACGGCTGGGACTTCCCGCACCTCAACCAGCCGGGCGACGACGTCCAGCGAGCCTGGGCCGCGATCACCTACAAGACGCCTGACGGCCACCGCATCGACGGCTTCGCACCCGACATCGAGACGCCCAGCGAGGGAACCAACAACAACCCGAACAACGCGGCGGCCTACGGCGATTGGCTGTGCCAGGAAGTTGGCCCCGACTTCCAGCTGATTGCCGTCGTACCTCGCCCCTCCGCCCCTACGTTGGCCCGTCGCTTTCCATACGCCGAGGTCGTGGCCAAGTTCGACGCCATCGCGCCGATGATCTACTGGATGGACAAAGATCCCGGCGCAGAGGTGGCCCAGGCCATCCAATACCTCTCGCAGTTCGGCAAGCCGATCATCCCCATCGGCCAGTCCTACGACGGCGGCATTGACGGCGGTCCGGGCGGGCGTCCGTCGCCCCAGGCGATCATCAAGTTCATGCAGGTCTCGTGGCAGCTGGGCGCGCCGGCGACCTCGTTCTGGTCGTGGCAGCACGCCGATCAGCCCACGTGGGACACCATCCGAGATGCGGGCGAGTTCCGCTTGGCGGCGCTTGCGCCAGCTGGCCTCAACGCCAACATGATCCGGGCCTATCAGCACCTGCTACGGAGCCTAGGATTCCAGGTCTCACCGACCGGCGTGTGGGACCCCGCCACCGACGCTGCTGTGCGCTCCTATCAGCGGTCGGTCCGGTTGGCGGAGTCAGGCATCATCGATCCGCCGACACTGTCGTCGCTGCTGACGCCGTTCAAGCCGCGGCTGCCGGCTGGCGTCGATCCCGCACCCTGACCAGTCATTTCTTCGGCGGCTGATTCCACTCGCCCCAACCATGACCCGTGCGTCCATCGCTTGCCTCAAACCGGCAGAGCGCTCGGGCCAAGTGTCCGACCCGGCCGTCGGGAGACTCGAGCCGCAATGGCCCGTGCAGCAGCGGGGTGACGCGGAGGTCGAGGTCGTGGATGGCCATCGTCGCTCCATCGGGCAGCGCTCCCTCGCCGTAGGTCGTTTCGACCTGGAAGCCCTCCGCGGAGACCAGTCTCCCGTCGACCGCCAGATACCCGGGGCCGTAGTCGACACCAGGGATGTCGGGCCGACTGGCGTGAAACGCGGTGCCGTCATCGAGCCTTCCCGCCGTCCAACACCACCCGTAAGTCCACCAGTCACGGTTACCCCAGGAGTGGTCGCGCTGACCGAAGGCGTCGATCTCGATGGCCTCGGTGCCGACCAACACCTCACCCGTGACCCGTGACGACACCTCGTAGCGGGGCACACCGGGATAGGCGAACGCAGGCGCGACGGTCTCCCACTCAAGATCGAAGCCGAGTGGGGTGAGATGACCGCGCTCGTCGCCCAGCGCATCGAGCGGGTGCTCAAGAGCGACGGCAAAGGCCTCGAGACCAACGGTCCAATGTTGGTTCGGGGTCTCGCAGTAGAGCGCGCCCCATAGTCCCTCGCCGCGGATCTCGAGGCTCTCCCCGCGGGGCATCGCCACCTCGTGATGTCGCACGAGGAGTAGAGGGTGACCCTCGCGGACTAGCACCGCCCACCACCAGGCAACACCGAGATTCGGGTAAAGGCCGAGCCGGGCGTACCCGCCGACCGATCCATCAGCGTTGGCGAAGTCGAAGTACCAACTCTCGTTCCAGAGGCGGTCGCTGCCCGGGCTGTGCCGTCCCTCGTCGCGGGCCGGCACCTCTCGCCCGGCAAGAAACTCAGCCACGGATCACGCCGCCGACACCATCGCCGCTGCAGTCAATCTCGACCAGCGTGCCGTCGTCCGGAAGACCGTCGGCGAACTCAACGGCCATTACGCCAGGCAGTTGGAACTCGCGGCACATGATCCCGATGTGACTCCTCGGGGTGCCGTTGGTGCAGATGATCGCCCGCAACTCGTGATACAGCGGGGCCAGAAATGTTGCGCCTGCCTCGCGCACGAGCGCCACGGTCTCTGATGCGTCGCCGTCCATGAGCCCGATGACGTCTTCGGGCCCGGACAACAACTGCAGACGGCCCGAGACCGGCCCATGCTCGAACACCTTCAACCCTTGGCCGAGAATCTCCATCCACCGTTGCTTAGCATGCCCGCCATGACCAACGCTTCGTCTGGTGCGGGCGACTCGCCGCCGTCGTTGGCCACGACGAACGAACGCATCACCTACCACTCAGAGATCTCCGAGATCATGACCGCCGAGCGGACCTCACTTGAGTCCGGCCTCATCCCCGTCACCGCCTACATCCTCGTCAGCGCGGCTGAGTGCTTCCACCGACATCCGGAGATGGCTGCGGTGATCGACGCGGCGATGCCAGCGGAGGAGATCGGCCGGCGCGCCAGGCGACCCGGGTGTCGGGTCAATGCTGTCCATCTCTGGTCGATCGCCAACATCTACCTCACCGGACGCAAGTTCCTCGGAGCGCTTCCGGGGATGGACGACCGACACGACCGGACCGGGACCCTCCTCGACTTCTGGGAACGGGCGACGCGGGCATTCCACGGCGGGCACCGACAGGCGTGGGATGTTGATCGTCAGGTGATGCCGTATGACGACGCGACAATCGCCAACCTTCTGGCCGGCACGCAGCCGGTCGACGACCCGGAACAGTTGGCGGGCATCAAGCGGTTCAACGCCACGATGATGGGCTACCTGTTCTTGCTGTATTTCGACACCCGGGTGGGCACCGGTGACACCGGCCCATATCGTCTGCCGGATGGGCGCGTACTGCTCGTGCGCGACTTCTACCGGCTCGGCCAATCTGCCGACTTCTGGTGGAGCTCCGAGGCGCCTGCCATCTCCTACCCCAACCTGACCGCTGCGCTCGTTCTCGAGGACGTGGAACTCGCGGTCAACGACTGGGGAACTTCGATCACGAAGCCCGAGGACTACCTCGACCGGCTGGTTGCGTTCGGGCTCTTCGCCTCATCCGCGGCTGGTGAACTGGAGCCGGTGCCCCCGGCGGCCATGGACACCCTCGTGAGCGAGGCCAGGGCGAGCCAGGCGGCGCTGTACCGAAGCATCGCCAGGATGGATCGGCATGAGAAGATTCGGTGCGGAGCGTCTGTGTACTTCGGGTTTCTGAAGCCGTTCGCCGAGGAAGCCGGAGTGGCGAGCGAACTCGACTGGAGCGTTCCCCGCGACTGCCACGGGCCGCTGTATGACATGCTCTCGGCCGTCGACGGCTCAAGCACAGCCGGAGTGGCCGGTGAAGGTCCCTATTACGTGCCGTACGCCGACGCCTGAGCCGGGCCGCTCCTGAACTGCGCCGCCATGAATCGATGCGGCTCGGAGGTCAAAGGGCGGGCGTGATGTCGGCCGCGTCATGCACCGTGACCCGAACCGCGGGCGGCGAGCCAGGCGCGGTGCCGACCGCGTAGAGGTCGCCACTTCCGGTGGCGTTGCTTCGGTACACCACCCACTGGCCATCACGGCTCCATCCGGGTTCGGTCTCGACCGTCGCCGCGTCGGTCAGCTGCCGCACCGAGCCGCCGGAGCGGGCGTCGGTCACCCACACGTCGTTGCCATCGGAAAACGCCACCAGGTCGCCGCCCGGCGACCACGCCACGTTGGCTGGTTGGCCGCGACCCACCAGCTCTATTGCCGGGCTGTGATCAAGCGGACGGATGGTCAAGCCGGCCCCGGTCGGCGTGACAATCGCGGAGCGAGCCGGGTTCATGCTGAAGTTGTTGGCCGTCACGGCCACGTTCCGATCAACCTCGGTCGGCGCGGGAGACGGTGGCGGCGCGACCAACACGGAATACAGCTTGCTGTCGCGGGCGAAGAAGAGCTCGGATCCGTCGGCCGACCACGCCAAGGACGAATCCAAGGCGGCGTTGGCGAGACAGAAGTAGGTGCCTCCACCGGAGCCGATGACACAGACCCTGGTCGACTTGCCCACCTCGGTGCCGACAAAGGCCACCTGGCGCCCATCGGGCGACAGCGCGGGTCGGCGCTCCTCGACCTTCCCCGACACCAAACGAAGTTCGCCACCGTTGTCCTCGCGAACGACGATGTCCTTACCGTCGGAAAAGGTCCGGACGAAGACCATTCGCCCGATGGCTGGCTTGGCCGACTGTGCGGGGG
>JBPCMH010000241.1:0-2965 GCA_051002495.1 Acidimicrobiales bacterium | reverse complement strand
GCTTCCCGACCACGACGTTCCAGGACTACATGGTCCCCGGTGCCGTGCTGTTGTCGGGGATGATGATGGCCGGCTTCGCGGCGGTCGGCGTCGCCGAGGACCGTCGCAACGGGTTCACCGACCGTCTCCACCTCCTCGGGATGTCGCGGGCGGCGGTCACGATCGGGCGGTTGCTCTTCGATGCCGTCCGCGTGCTGCCCGCCGCGATCGGCGCGTACACGTTGGCCTTGTTCCTCGGCCACGACTTCGGCTTCGACCCGCTCGACGCGGTCGCACTCCTGGTCTACGGGGCGCTCTGGACGATGGCCTACAACGCGCCGTTCCACCTCTTCGCCCATCGCAGCGCGAACCCGCACGCCCCGATCGCCATGCAGCCCCTGTTCGCGGTGTTGACCTTTCCGTCGACGTTCTGGTTCCCCGGCAAGCTGATGCCGGGCTGGGGCGAGGCGATGACGGGTGGCAATCCGGTGTCCTGGCTGACCGACGGCGCACGGGTGTTCACCACTCCAGGGACCGACGTGGCAGCCGTCGCTCTCGGTCTCGCCGTGATCGCCGGCACGACCGCGCTGTTCCTCGGGCCACTTCACTTCTCGAAGGCAGAGTCGTGATCGGCCAGCTGTCGGTCCTGCTCGGTCGGCTGTGGCGTCACTCGCTGCGCCAGCCGGCAGTGGCGTACGTGCTCCCCGCAGCGATGCCGCTCGGACTGCTCGTCTTCATCACCCAGCTGTACGGCGCGATGGTCGACGGCGGCGGCTACCCCGTCGACGACATGCTCGATTGGATGGGACCCGGCATCGTCTTCCTCGCCGTGTGCATGGGCGGAGGGTTCACCGGCTCGCTGCTCGTGACCGATGCGGAGTCCGGGTTTCTCGACCGAATGCGTCTCCTGCCCATTCGTCGCGCCACGGTCGTGGTCGCCTGTCTCCTCTTCGAGGCGATCCGAATCGTGCCGGTTGGCGTCGTGCTCTACGGCGCGGCCGGGCTGCTCGGTCTGTCGCTGCCGAGTCCGCTCGAGATGGCGGTGGTGCTCGCGCTGGCCGCGCTCTGGGCGGCAGCGTGGAACGCGATGTTCCTCCTGGCGTCGCTACGCACGCAGAACGCCCAGCTGTCTCTCGTCCTGCTGCCGCTGTTCCTGCCGTTCTTCCTCGGCTCCACGATGATGGTTCCCCGCCATCTGCTTCCGGGATATGTCCAGGCCCTCGTCTCGTGGAACCCGCTCGACCGGTTCGTGGTCGCGGTGCGTCCGTTCTTCCTGGATGGCCCAGCTGACGCCAGCGCCATCACGGGCGCGGTACTGGCATCAACCGCGCTGCTCGTTGTCCTCGGCGGGCTGGCACACCGGGAGTACGCACGCCTGTCCGGATGAGAGGTCCCAATCGGCGCGACTGTCGACCCTCAGTCGGGGACGCAAGATAACGACCGCTCCGAATCCCACGACTCGTGCGGCTCCACGCACCGCGCTATCGGCGCGTCGGGATCGGCCCAGTGCCACATAACGCGCGGCCAGGCCGCCTTCGATGACTGCGCTCCAACGCCGGCTGGCGGTGCCTCCCACCTTCTCAGAGCGTTCGAATCGTCACCGTGAGATGAAGCGCTTTCGCCGTCGGCCACCGGGGGTCGGTCGTGACGAGCTGGTCGGCGGCATCCACCGACGCGGTCGCGATGACGAGCGCATCAGGAAGCCGCAGCGAACGATGTTGAGCCCGGAGGCGCGCGGCAGTGGTAGCGACGTCGACGTCGAGCGGGACGATCTCAATCGGCAGTCGTTGGCGCAGTTCATGGACGAGCGCGATGGCTTCCTCGCCTCGTCGTGCTGGGGCAACCAAGCATTCCGCAAGGGCGGAAGACGCCATCGCCAGACGGTCACCTCGATCGATGGCTTCCGCGATGGCTGTGCGGGCGGCCGAGTGGTGCGCGTCGTCCGCGTCGAGGAACCCGATGAGGATCCCGGCGTCGAGATGGATCAGCGCCACTCGTCGCGAAGGTGGTCGAGCTCGTCGCGGTTGTAGGTGCCGCTGAGAGCACCCGCGAACATGTCCAAGATGTCGGTCTCACGCTCGAGGACGACTCTTCCGGGCCCATCAGCATTGGCAACGATCCGCTCGCCCACCTCCAGGCCGGCGGCACGCAGCGCCTCGGCCGGGATCGTGATCTGGTGCTTCGTACTGATCCGGGAGGTTCCTCGGCGACGGTTCTTTACTTCCTTCACAGAAGTAAGGCTACCTCACAGCCCTCTCGGTCGCCACCAGTGACTCACTGCCGTCTATCGCCGGGTTGGTGGAGGTTCTTCTCTGACCACGATCCCGGTTATGGCTTTGTCGATGGCGCCACGCCGGAGGTGTCGATCGGTGTCGTCGCGGATGCTCGCGGCCAAGGGTGCGGCACCCTCCTGCTACGAGCGCTCATCGAGGAGGCCCGGCGGAAGGCTGTTCCCGCGCTGAGCCTGAGCGTCGAGGTCGACAACCCAGCGGGAGCGTTGTACGAACGCCTCGGGTTCGTCACCATCGGTCGTGTGGGCGGCTCGCTCACCATGGTCTTGCGATCGGCGTTGTCGCTCCAACGACGGACGCTGTGACTAGGACGTGTCGAAGAGGGTGGTGGGCGACCGTGGGGGTGGTCGCGGGGTGCGCTGGGCCTCGAGGGCATGGCCGTCGGGCTGGGCGTGGGCGAGGGCATGGCGGTCGGGTGGGGTGAAGGTGCATTGGCCGTCGGCGTCGGGTTCGGCGACGTCCCATCCCGTGGACTTGAGCTGGTGGCAGGCGGGGCAGAACCTTCTGCCGGCTTCGACGCGGGTGGTGTGGGTGTGGGCCCAGTCCTCGAAGTGGTCGTACTCGAGCCGGAGCCGGTTGGAGCAGCCCCGGCGGGCGCACACGGGGTCGCGCCACTGCAGGGCGGTGCGTTGGGTGGCGGTGAACCGTCGCCCGAGGTGCACGACCCTGATCATGTCGTCGCCTTTGGTGAGCAC
>JBPCMH010000240.1:0-23554 GCA_051002495.1 Acidimicrobiales bacterium | reverse complement strand
CCTTGGACGCCTGGACCAAGTCTCCGTGTGGGCGGCCGAGAACGCTGAAGCCGACCACGATCTCGGTTTCGATCGCGGCACGAAGGTCTCCGACACCGGCGTGCGGGAGAAGGGCTGCCGCATGTTCCGGGTGAGTCGAGGGTTCCCGGCTCAACCACACCTCGAAGTCGCCGCCCTCGACGTACACCACCGGTGACAGTCCGCATGCCTCGAATTCGTCGAGCACTGTCAACGCATCCTTGGCCGTGAAGGGCGCGAGATGGACCCCGTCGCAAGTCGACAAGTGCACCCCGACGGCGCCGTTCATCACAATCGCCGGCGGTGCGATGCCAATGCGCGCCAGCGGCAACCGCGTTGAACGGGTGCGTCGACCGGTTGCGACGAGCAACGGCACCATGCGCTGCTCCAATTCTGCGAGCGCTCGAGCCGTCTCTGGATGCACAGAACCATCCGTGTGCCACAGCGTGCCGTCGAGATCGGTGACGACGAGCGAGATGGCACTGGTGTCCACAGGTTCGGCGATCGGGGATGCCACGAGAACATTCTGACGGGTTCCCTGCCGATGTCTCCAGCTCCGGTCGGCCGCTGCCGCACCCCGAACCAGCGTTCGGCGACCTCGAGCTCGATGATCTGTACGACCTTTAGCCGAGCTTCCTTGCCGCGACCCGAATCGACTCTGGCTCGCCGCAGCCGAACATCCACGTCGCAGAGGGCGCGCCAAAAGCGCCGATTGGCGGCCGCTTCAGCTTGGCGGCGGTCGTGTTATGGAGCGGCTGATCGGTGCGGACTTCGGTTGCGGGTGCGCGAGCTGGCGGCGCCGGCTGCGACCCACGCGAGTCCGACGGTGGGGAGGAAGAAGATCCCGATCGAGGCCAGGCCGAGTAGGGCAGCGACGGTAAGTGCAACAGCCGCCACGAGTGTCGAGCGCAGGGTTCGAGTGGCGATGGGGAGCAACGCGATCACCGCTGGCACGGCAAGGATCAAGAGCACCGATGCGCCCTCGCTGACGAGAAGGGACTCTTGAGCCGATGTGCAGGACGAGACCCCGGTGGACGTCGACGAGCACGAGGACGTCGAGATAGCCGGAGCGAAGGCCAGAGCGAGACCAGTCGCCGCCGCTGTGACGAGGGTCAGGACTCGCCAGCGTTGGGGATTCACGCCTGGTCCAACGGCGGCCCGCGGCAAGGTATTCCATGCATGCGCGCGCATAGATGCGCCGTTAGGCGTCGGCGTCGCGCGTGAAGACGGCGGCATCGCGAGCGCGCGTTAGGTGCGCGCTGCGTGGATCTCGTCGTATCGACCGGAGTAGAAGGACAGTGCAGCCGGGGACAAATCGCCGCAGGGCCTGATGAATATAGGCTCGCGCTCATGACCGACGGCGACTGGGGCGACTGGAGGGATAGCGGGTTCCGGGAGCGTCGGCCCTCCGTGGAGACTCTCGCCTGGGTTGCGGCGTCGATGGGTCGGGGCAGTCGCACCGTTGGCTATCGCCGATTGACCGGTGGCGCCTGCTCCGCCGTGCATCGGCTGACTGTCGAGCGACGTGGGGTGCGAAGGTTCGTCGTACTGCGGCAGTACCCGGCCGGGTTTGGCGAGGAGGCGAGCTTGGAGAAAGAGGTCGCCAACCTCGGTGTGGTGGCGGGGAGCGGGCTCCCGGTTCCGAGCATCCTGGCTACTGATGTTGCTGGTGCTTCGACGGGGGGCTCGCCATCGTTGCTGATGACACGGTTGCCCGGGCATGTTCACCTCAATCCGGCGGAACCTCGGTCGTGGCTGGAGAGGATCGCGGAGATTGCCGTCTTGCTGCATTCCCTCGAGCTCCCCGCGAAGAGGTTCAGACCCTGGACGGATTCTTGGATCGCTCCTCTAGACAGGCTCCAGGTGCCGGTCGACGCGCAGAACCCGGCTGTGTGGAAGGCGGCGTTTGGTGTCATGGCGGAGCCGCCGCCAAAGGTCACTGCCGTATTTCTGCACTGCGACTTCCTGCCCGTCAACATGCTGTGGTCGCGCGGGAGGATTACTGGATTGACCGACTGGAACGGCATCTATCGGGGGGCGCGTGCGTATGACGTCGGGCAGTGTCGGCGATACTTGGCGGCGCTCTACTCGCCCGACTGGTCGGAGCAGCTTTGGTCGCTCTACGAGTCGATCGCCGGGGTGGCTCTCGATCCGTGGTGGGACCTGTATGCCCTGCTGCACCATGACGATGGCCAGCCGAAGTCGATCCGTAGTCAGGTCGCTGGACGCCGTCCCGTCGATGTGGCCGGCATGACTGCCCGGGTCGAAGTCGCGATCGAGACAGCGCTACGGCGCCTCGGATAACTGCGAGTTCCCTGCTGGTCGCCCTTCGGGTTCGCGACAGCCCGCTCGAAGTTCCCCTCTACAGACAGGCAGTGCGAACAACTGAGTTCAGCTTTGCCCCGGCGCACCTAGGGCGCACCTATCAGCACGCAACCGAGGCGCAAGCGGTCAGGGTCGTGCGCACAGATCCGGCGATAGCGCGGACGCCTCGAGTGCCTCGAACGCGTGGCTGAATCGTTGGAAGCAGCGTGGTAGAAGTGCCGGTCGATGGCAGGCAACTCCCGCGAGCACCGGCGCCCTCAGGATGGGCCAGACCCCGCACATCATCGGCGTGCGGGTCAAAAGAAACTCGAACGTTCTGTCGCGTTCGGCGGTCACCCAGTGCCGTCGGTCGGGTCACTCGCGGGGGCAGGGGGCCGGAAGAGCTATCTCAGTTCTGCGCTGCTCGGCCGGCGTTTGAGGGGAGCCTGCAGGTCGGGCGCCATCTGGCCTGCACGGCGCTGACAGATCCGCCAGGGACTTCTCGGTGCTTTGCGATCCGGCATTATTATGCGCTCATGGATGCGGCCGACCTGAAGGCTGACGTGCTCCGTAGAAGCAAACTGGATAAAGAGATACGTCAACGGATCATCGGCAGCCCGAGCGCCGACGACCATCAGGCGCTGCGTCTGGTGGACGCTGAGAACCTCGAATGGCTACGGGAAGTCATTCGCCAGTTCGGCTGGCCGCAGCGGTCGCTCGTCGGAGCCGATGGCGCCCAGGGCTTCTGGCTCCTGGTACAACACGCAGATGCTGACGTCGACTTCCAAGAGCGGTGCCTCGAACTCCTGGCTGCGGCAGCGGACGTCGACGAGGCGGATGCGAAGCTGTTGGCGTACTTGACGGATCGGGTGAGGATCGCACGTGGAGATCGCCAGGTTTACGGTACCCAGTGCCACGTTAGGGAAGGGGCGTTCATGGCCCTTCCGATCGAGGATGAGGACGGCGTCGAAGAACGCCGGGAGGCCGTCGGGCTGCCCCCGCTGGCGGAATATCTCAAGGAGATGGCCGCTGTGTACGGCGAGCCTGCTGGGTATCAGAGCCGCTCGGAGCGATAGCGCCGACGTGCCGATCGGTGCCGGGCTTATCGAGGCCCCGCTCGGACCCCCGATGCCCTGGTGTGAGGGCAGTACCTCGCCGAACTCGAACCGAGAGAAGACATCCAGACGCAGCGCACGTAGAGCCCCCAACCGTCCCAGACCGAGCAAGCGTTTCAGAACACAGGCCAGCTCCGATGTCCCGGTCTGGGCAGCCAACTCCCGCGAACACGGACGCCCGTCCGGCAGCTCCCGCTGCGCTACCGAGTCGGCGATCTGTGTGGCCCCCCGGCAACAGAACACGCGCACCGAACCACGGGACGGATACAACTGCGCGATTCAACGGGTGGGCTGTCATCCGTCGGGCGATCGGGCGAATCCGTCGGTTGAGGCGAACGGTTCGAGCGAGGGCCATCGTGACTGCCGCCTTGAGGTGAGGCCGAGTTTCGCTATACTTGGTAAGTCCTAAGTTTACCAAGTGACGGCAATCTCACCAAGTGAAGGGAGTGGCTGATGCCGGCCAGCGCCGAGTACCTCGTTTCGAAGAGCGGACAGATGTCAGTTCCTGCGGAAGTGCGACGACGGTGGGGGCTCACCAACGGTGGGAGGGTCATGGTCGTCGACCTGGGGGACGCGGTGGTGCTGTTGCCGCCGGGGGCCCGGCAACAGCTTCTGAGCGACGCGTTATCCGCAGAGGAACATCACCGCTTCGTCGAGCAACTCGATGACCCCGACCTCGCAACGACGTAGTGACCGCCATCGTCGTCGATGATCATCTGCTTCGCGACATCCTGACCGGTGAGCGATCCGCGGACTTAGAAGGTCTCGCGTCGTCGGTCGCGACGACCGGTCTCTGGCTCTTCCGGCTCAACAGCGCATGGGCGAGCCCGGAACGGGTCGGCAAGTTGACGGCACCTGTTGCCGCCCTTTCCGATCACGAGCGGTCAGCGTTCCTCGAGCGATTGACGGCGCTGCCGGACGACATAGAGGTGCTGCATCTCCGCGATCTCGCGTGGCCGATGGCCCAACTCCAGGACCGGCACCGCAGGGATGGCCGACAACTCTCAGCGGCCATGGTCGAGGGCCTCGCAGCTGCCCATGCCCTCGATGCAGCGATCGCCGTGTCGCGCGCCGACATCGGACCGAACCTCCGGGCCGCGGCCGAACACGACGGCATCGAGTTCCACATCTTGTAGCTGCACATCGGGACAGATGCAACCGGGACTCAGGGCGTCGGCTGCCATCCGTCGGGCAAGCGAGCGAATCCGTCGGTCGAGGCCAGCCACTCGTAGCTGATCGCGTCACCCGCGGTCGTCGAGATGGTGACCCGGGCATACAGCGAGCCCTCGCCCTCGATCGCGTCGAGCAGCGCGATGGCCTGACCAACGCGTTTGGGGTCGAGCATCACCACCACCCCTGGAATGTCGCCCGCGCCAGCATCGTCTGGGAAGACCGCGGCCGGGTACCCCCGACCGGTGTCGTACAGCACGCCCTTAGCGGTAGCGGGTTGATGAGCAGCGGCGAACGGTTCGAGCGACGGCCACCGTGACTGCCCAGGCATCAGAGTGCCGTAGACGAACACCCGCTCGACGGCCATGGGGTCAGCGGCCAGGCAGCCAAGCCAGCGGGTTGACCGTTGCCCCGCCCACCCGCACCTCGAAGTGAAGGTGCGGCCCTGTGACCGCTCCGGTCGTGCCGATCGCTCCTACCACCGTTCCCGGCTCGACGACTTGACCAACGCTGACCGACACCTTCGACAGGTGGGCCGACAGGGTTTGCACCCCGTCGCCGTGATCAATCATCACGATGACGCCATAGCCGGCGTAGTCAGCGGGTGCGCGACCGGCCGCGATCACGGTGCCGCGCCCTGCCGAAAACACAGGCGCGCCGTAGCCGCCGTCGATATCGATCCCGGCATGGCGATGGCTACGACGCGGCTCCCCGTAAGTGCCGCTGAGCCCACCTCGAGCCGGCCATGCCGACAGCACCGCTGCTGACTGGGAGCGCACCGCGCCACGACTCGCGCTTCGGCCCAGGCTTGCCGTGCGATCGGCAACGTCGGCCGCGTCGGCCGCGGCAGGCGCTTCGGCGGCGACCACACCAGCAGGTGCTGCGGCAACGCCACCTGGCAGCACGGCAACCACGACGTCGATGGCCCGAACCCCGACGTCGTCAGCTCGATCAGGAGGCAGGAGCGCCGGAGCCTCCGTCGGCGCCGTCATACCGACCGCCGCCTGCTCAGTCGCGGCCGGGGCCTCATAGGTGAGCGCGCTAAAGGTGGTCACAGCACCGGCGACAAGTCCAGCAAAGAGACAGGCGCGTGTGCGCGTTGATGAGAACACGTTCGTACGGGGGATCCCGACAGGCTAGTGACTAATGACCGCCAGGTGCGAGCATTCGCACTGCGTCGCGGCTGTCGACCCCGAAGGGCATCAGCGCCAGCACGGGCGTAGTCACCCCGTTCTCCACGTAGCGCCCAACGTGTTCCCGGCATGCCTCAGGGCTTCCGTGGACGATGAGGGCATCCACCACCTCGTCGGGGATGGCGGCGGTGGCGGCCTTCCGGTCCCCCGCCTTCCAGGCCTCCCACATCGGACCCAGTTGGTCGGACCGCCCCAGCCACTCGTGGAACGCCGCATAAACCGGCACGTTGAGGTATGCGGCGATGGCGAAGCGACCCATCGATCTGACCGTGTCGGCGTCCTCGGACGGGCACACGAAGATGCGAGCCACGATCTCCTTGCCCTCTCCCACCTCCGGCGCCACCTGCTTGACATCGTCGGCCGAGAGCCAGTTGATGATCGCCCCATCGGCCTCGCGCCCGGCCATCCGCAACATGCCGGGCCGCAGCGCCGCCACCAGGATCTCCGGACTCACTGCAGGCTTGCGACCGAGGCGGAACCCGTGGGCCTCGAAGCCCTCCCACGTGCCGTCGACCTTCTCGCCGGTGAGGGCCTGCTTGAGGAAGCGCACCATGTCGCGGGTTCGCTTGTAGGGCTCCTCGAACGGGATGCCGTTCCACCGACCGACGATCACATCCGATGACGACCCGATGCCGAAGGCGAACCTTCCGGGGGCGGCCTCGGCCATCGCAGCCACGCTCTGGGCCATGACCGCCGGTCCCCGTGTGAAGGCCGGGACGATCGCCGTGCCCAGGCGGACATCCGGAACCCAGGCCGCGGCCATGGCCAGGGGAGTGAAGGCGTCGGTGCCGTTGGCCTCACTTGACCAGAAGTCGGTGTAACCCAGGTCGGCGCACTCGGTCAGCCAGTCGCGCTGGTCGGCCAGGGGCACGCCGTCGAAGGGGATGGTGATGCCGTATCGCTCCATAGGCGAAGCCTAGGACGGGCTGCACTCGGCCGACTCGAAGGGTGGTTCAGCCCGGCGCAGGTTCGGGAACAACGAGAGCATGACCACGGCATCCCGAACGGTATCGGAGCAGCCATTTCTTCTTGTCACACCCCCGTCGCAGAATGACGACATGCCTCGCCAACTGGTGTTAATCGATGAATCCGGCCGGACGTGGCGCCTCGACCGTCGCACCCGCGAACGCGGGAAGCGGGGCGTCGCGGAGGCGCGTCGGGCCCTTGAAACCGCTGTCCGTCGGCAATCCGCCGCGTAGAGCGTCAGTTCCACCGCACCGAAGCCCAGCCGGAGCTGGCCCATCGCACGGACGACCACTGCTCGCAGGACCACCGCACGCTTGACCAGCGAACCGAGGACCAGCGCACGCTGTCCCAATCGGTGCCAGCCCAGTTGGTGGCCGACCAACGCACGCTTGACCAGCGAACCGACGACCAGCGCACGCTGTCCCAATCGGTGCCAGCCATCTCGGTGCCATTCCAGACCCCGTCGGCCCACGACTCCCCCGCCGCCGCAGCCGTCGACCAGCGCACACTGTCGAAGGGCCGGCCGAAAATGTCGACTTCGCCTCTGAGTGCCGTTCCTGTGTTGGCGTCGACGAGGTGGGTTCCGCCTCGGGCTGCCTCCAGTGATCCAGTGCCCTCAGATGGGGCCCACTTCTGCGGCGGCCCGTCGGCCTTGCGCTTCTCGAGCGACTTGAGGGCCTTGTCGACATCGATCATCCCGCTGCCCTGGGCTTCTGGGCCGACACCGCGAAGCCGAGACGCGCTGCTCGACAGGGCAGCCTTGACGTCGTCTGGGGTCGCCGCGGGGTACGCGCTCAGCAGCGCCGCAGCGGCACCGGAAGTCACCGCGGCGGCCTGCGAGGTGCCGGTCCCCCGGAAGTAGTCGGTCCCGGTGCGAGCGGATGGGAATGCTTCATCAATGGCAGAGCCAGGGGCCCGAAGGCTGGCGAGGCTCACGCCCGGAGCGGCGACATCAGGATTGCGGGTGCCATCGCCACGGCTCGAGAAGTTCGGGACGACGTCGTCGGACGCCTTCATCGTGCCGCCCGTGTCGACCGCGGCAACGGCCAGCACGTACGGGTTGTAGGCCGGGTTGGTCAGGCCGACGCGGTGCTCACCGTCGTTGCCGGCTGAGGTGACCACCACGATCCCGTTACGCCACGCAACCTCAGCGGCATGGGCCAGCGGGTCGATGCGGTAGCTCTGATCGCTCCCGGTGCCGAACGAGAGGTTCAGGACCCTGATGTTCAGACCGTTGGAGCGGCGGTGCTGCACGACCCAGTCGATGGCGGCGATCACCTGCGACACATCGGCCGCGCCATTCGCATCGGCAACCTTGACACTCACCAGGCGGCTCGAAGGGGCGATGCCGGTGAAGCCGTCTTCCTGGATGGCGGATCCGGCGATGATGCCAGCCATGTGCGTGCCGTGACCGAAGCCGTCGACAAAGGCCCGGTCAGGTGTCTGGCTGTCGAACGAGAGGTCGGGACCGTGCAACACGCGGCCAGGGCCGGCGAGCGCGTCAACCTCGGCGATTCCCGAGTCAATCAAGGCGACGTCGATGCCTGCACCGGTCGCACCCTTCTTCCACGCCTGGGGTGCGTCGACGACATCCGCGACATGGGCCATCGTGCTGAACGAGGCCACTGCCGTCTTCTTCGATGCCAGCCGCACCAAGCGGTCGGGGGTGATCTGGACGCCTGGTTCGCGGGACAGGGTCGCAGCGGCGACGGGTGAAAGCGTCGCGGCGACTGCTCCCACCGAGGGCATCACTCGATCGACGGTGCCGCCGGCAGCGGTGATGACGCTCGCCAGATCGGTTCCAGCCGGACCGATCACAATCACCGCACCGTGGGGCGCCCTGGCCGCCCCCGGCGTCGACGGCGCCGCGACCGAGGCCCCGACCGACAACGACGACAGCAGCCCAAACACGACGAACACGAGCAACCAGCGAGAGAACCGCCTCGTGCTATTCGTTCGTGCGACCATGCCGGCTGCCTCTCTGCGCGTGCGGGATTCGCACGCGATTCGAAGACGTCGGTTTCGCCACTGACTCCCCGGATGCCCAGGCGACCAATACAGGCATCCGGATCGATATCTCGCCCGCCTCTCAAGGTAGTCACTACGGGTGAGGGTGTCAACGCTATACGTGACTAGTTCTGTTGGGCTTTCCCGGCAAAACGGACAGATGCCCCCAGGCAGGAGGGCCGAAAGGCCGTGGGTCGCGATGTATCGTGTTGCCATGGGGCTGCTCTCGTGGATTGTCATTGGCCTGCTCGCCGGCTGGATCGGGGGCATCGTCACCGGTCGCCGCGGCCAAGGCTGCATAACCACCATCGCCATCGGCGTCCTCGGTGCGTTCATCGGCGGAGCGTTGGCCACCGCCGCCGGCTACGAGGGGATCGATGAGTTCAGCCTGCGAAGCGTGCTGGTTGCCGGGCTCGGGTCAGCCTTGTTGTTGTTCGTTCTCAACGCGCTTGGCGGCAAGAAGCGCTAACTGCGGCACAGATCTAGGGTGTCGGCATGACCGACGTCGTGATCGTTGAAGCTGTTCGGAGCCCCATCGGCCGGCGGGGTGGCGAGCTTTCGAGCGTGCACCCAGCCGACCTGCTTGCCGCGGTGCAGAAGGCGCTGATCGAGCGCTCTGGCATCGACCCCGCCCTGGTCGATCAGGTAGTGGGCGGCTGCGTGACCGCGGTCGGGGAGCAGTCGTTCAACATCGCTCGCACCGCTTGGCTCAGTGCAGGTCTGCCCCTCTCGGTGGCGGCGACCACCGTTGACAGCCAGTGCGGGTCCTCCCAGCAGGCCACCAACATGGCGGCCGGACTGATCGCTAGCGGAGCCATCGACATCGCGGTGTCATGTGGCGTTGAGTCGATGAGCAGGATCCCCCTCGGGGCCAACACACGCCAAGGCCCGGGCCGGGCCATCCCCAAGTCGTACTTTGGGCAGTACGAGTTCACTTCCCAGTTCGAAGGCGCCGAGCGCATCGCCGAGAAGTGGGGCATCAGTCGGACCGATACCGATGCCTTCGGCTTCGAGTCCCAACAGCGGGCCGCTCGGGCATGGGCGGAGGGTCGTTACGAGCGCGAGGTGGTTCAGATTGAGGCGCCAGTCCTCGACGACGACAACAAGCCGACCGGCGAAACCACCACGGTCACCCGGGATGGCGGCCTGCGGGAAACCTCGCTCGACAAGCTGGCAACGCTGAAGCCGGTGGCCAGGGAGGATGGCGTGCACACCGCGGGAACCTCGTCACAGATCTCCGACGGCGCGGCCGCCGTGCTGTTGATGTCGGCCGACAAGGCCGAGGCACTGGGGCTCAAGCCGAGGGCGCGGATCGCCCATCAATGCCTGGTCGGCGTCGACCCGGTACTCATGCTGACCGGCCCCATCGACGCGACCAATCGCCTCCTCGATCGGTCGGGGATAGCCATCGGCGACTTTTCGATCATGGAGATCAACGAAGCGTTCGCCTCGGTGGTGCTGGCTTGGGCCAAGGAGACCAACCCGGACATGGACCGGGTTAACCCAAACGGGGGCGCCATCGCCCTGGGGCATCCCGTCGGCTGCACCGGCGCTCGTCTGATCACCAGCGCCCTGCATGAGATGGAGCGGGTCGACGGTCAATACGGCTTGGTGTCGATGTGCTGCGGCGGAGGTTTGGGCACCGGAACCATCCTCCAGCGGGTCTGACCGTGGCTGAGGAAGCTGGCGAAGTTGCCACCTGCCCAGAGTGCGCGGCCGAGGTGAAGCAGAAGAGCATGATCCCGGTCCTCGGGCCGGACGGAAAGGGCCACACCTACCTCTGCGTGGCCTGCGCTCGCGCCCTCATCCCCCCGGAGGATGCCGACGAGAACGCCGGCGATGGCACCGCCCAGGACGCTGCCGCCGACGGATGACCTGCGCGGTGTGGCTCTCAGCAGCCACACTGGCACGATGCGCACCTACCGCTTCCACAGCTTCACGCGGAGCGGAGCCACGTCCTTCGCAGACGCGCTTCGCGAGGACGGCATGGACCCGGCAGTGACGACCCCTGACTCCGGCGACCTGCCCGGTTGGGGCGTCGAAGCCAGCGGTGATGATGTGAGCGAAGGACTCCTCGAGAGCCTGGCCAACTTCTTTGGCGGCGTCTACGAAGGTGAGGACCTCGCCGGCGCCTGACCACCGCGCCCCGCGTGAGTCAGCCGAGGACGGCGGCTACTGCGGCACTTAGCTCGGCATCGGTAGCCACATTGTCGAACCGGTGGGTGATCTTGCCGGTCGCGTCGACCACAAAGACCCACGGTTCGGCGGCGCCGTCCGGCGTGGAAATCCACTCCGACGCGAACGGGCTCACCTTCTTGGCCTCGAAGTCGTCCCACACCTCGAGGTGGACGAACGCCATCGGTCCCTCCTCGTGAGCTCTGGCGAGCGCCTCGACCGAGTCAGTGATCGGCCCGCAGAACCGACTCTGGCAATAGACCGGGGTTGAGATCACGATCATGAGCGGGCGGCCCGCGGCGAGAGCGTCGGCGATCGACGTCCGATGCAGGATGCCGTCGGGGACGGTGCCGCTGCCTTTCGCCCTGGAGTCGATCGATGCCGGGTCGACGCCATCGGCCCCCGAGACCGGGTTCTTTGTGGCCAGCGCGTCGTCCCCAACAGCCGGGACCGCTCCATCGGCTTTGACCGCAACGACGCCCTGAGCCGACTGCGCTTCGCCCGCAAGATCGACGGTGGCCGTCACGCGCCAGAACCCAACCCGATCGAACACCACGTCGCTGGCCCCATACACGCCGATGCCCTGAGACGGATTACCAAGGCGCGGTGTGTCCTCGGCCACCAGGGTCAGGGTTTGTCCGGGAATCGGCAGGTAGGAAGCCGTCGCTTCAAATGCGGTGGTCGGCTGTTGCACTGGTGCTTCCTTCGTGCCGAGGTAGGCGAAGGAGAAGCCCACCTCGCCGAACGCGAGCAGTCGACCGTCGCCTCCCGTTTGGATGCCTGCAATTACCCGCTGCGGCGACCCCGCGATCAGCTCGTAGTTGGCCGGCGTCAACACCAACTGGGCATCGTCGGCTGCCGTCGTCGATGGCGAAGCAGATGGGCTTTCGCCCCCGCCGCACGCCGCTCCCACGAGGGCCAACACCAACAGAATCATCAACATTTTCGTCCGTCGCACTCGGCCAGCATTGCCGATCACGGGCACGCACCGGGGTCAGAACCGAGCGACGCCGCCGCGGCTCGCACGCTCGTGGCCAAGCGGCGCATGGCGGCCTCGCCCACTCCCGACTCGGCATCGATGGCAGTTTCCGCGGCGTGCTTGTCCTCCAGCAGGGCAGCGGCACGTGCCCGGTCGGTTGTCGCGGCGGCAAGCTGGTGGAGCTCATCGTGGGCATCGGCGAACGATGATGCCGCCGCCTCGGCATCCCCACCCTCGGCAAGCACCGCCGCCCGGCACACCCCGACCATCAAGGGCCTCCACCGCACCGTGCCCACCCCCGGTTGATTGTCCCCAGGCGGCGCGCCGCCACACGCAGCGAGGGCGAGCATGAGGGATGCCGCGGCGAGGAGCCTGCATGTCGGGATGTCGAGCCTGCATTTCGTTGTGATGAAAACGCAGGCCCGAGGCACGCCCCAGATCTTAGAGAAGGCAACTGTCACCGTCGGCCGCGACAATGACCAGGATGCCCTTGTTTCGCCTCCTCAGCCGTGTGATGGCCGCCGCCGCGTTCGCCGCCTTCGCGGCGTGCGCAACACAGCCGGGCGCGCCCAAGGTGCTGCCGGCAGGATCGGGAACGTTCGTGCGGGTGGTCGACGGCGACACGGTCGTCGTGCGGCTCGGCGCCGGCGACGAGTCCGTTCGCCTGATCGGCATCGACACCCCCGAAACCCATGGTCGAGGCGGTTTGCGGGAGTGCTTCGGCCAGGAGGCATCGAACCGAACCAAAGCTCTCCTGCCCCCAGGCACACGAGTGCGTCTCGTTCGGGATGCTGAGCTGCGCGATCGGTACGACCGCCTGCTGGCCTACATTTACCGCGCCGATGACGACCTGTTCGTCAACCTCACGCTGGCCGAAGAAGGGTACGCGGCCGCCTACACCTTCCCGCCCAACGTCGCCCACGCCAACAAGTTCGTGGAGGCCGCCGCAGCCGCCCGTTCATCAGGCCGGGGCTTATGGTCGGCATGTGGCGGTCCCGACACCCCGCTCTAGGCTGTCGGCGTGCCCACCACCCTCGCCGAACGTCTCGGCTACGCGTCGGATGACCGACTGCTGATCATCAACTGCGATGATCTCGGCTCCAGCCATGCGGCCAACATCGGCGTGTACGACGCGTTGCGAGCAGGCATCGGCACCAGCGCGACACTCATGGTGCCGTGTCCGTGGGCGAGAGAAGCAGCCGCTCGCTACCGGGGTGAGGACGTCGGCGTCCACCTCACCCTGAATGCCGAGTTCGAGCTCTACCGGTGGGGCCCCATCACCCACGCGCCGTCGCTCCTCGACGGCGACGGCGGGTTTCCCCGCACAGTCGCCGACCTGCTCGATCACGCCGACCTTGACGAAGTGCGTCGGGAGTGCCGAGCCCAAATCGAACGGGCCATCTACTGGGGATTTGATGTCAGCCACCTCGACTCCCACATGGGCACGATGCAGCTCAGACCAGAGTTCTTCGATATCTACCTCGAGATGGCCGTCGACTTCCGGCTGCCCCTTCGCCTGACGGGGGCGTCGACCGAGAAGTTCATCGGCTTCCCGTTCCGTCGATTGGCCGCCGAGGAAGGCGTCGTCTTCCCAGATCACTTCGTGATCGTGCGTGGTCCAGGGAGCAGGAAGTCCCTCGAACGCACGCTGTCTGGGTCGCGGCCCGGCGTCACCGAGATCTACGTCCACCCAGCGGTGGACACCCCGGAGCTTCGGGCGCTCGCCCCCGACTGGGGATCGCGGGTCGATGACCACGACTTGTTGTGCAACGACCCGTCGATCGCAGCCTTGGCCGACCGGGTCGGGGCCAAGTTGATCGGCTACCGACCGCTCCGCGACCTCATGCGAGCCGGCGGCTGAGCACCCGAAAGACCCGCGACACCTGCGCGTCGGCCGCCTTGGCATAGAAACTCACCGGTCCGACCCACGCGACCTCGACGAATCCGCGGTCGAGCGGGCGGAGATCCGCGGTCAGGGCCGACAGCAAGGCTCCCCCGACCCCTGAGGACCGCCGCTCCGGGTGGGTCGCCATCGGACCCACCCACCCGAGGCGGTTGACGCTGTGGCACGCGAAGCCGATGACCTCGTCGTCCTGCCACCCTCCGAACGCGGTTCCATGCTCGATCGCCCGCAACAGCTCAGCCACCCAGTTGGCATGGTGGCGAGTGGCGAAGGCCTCAACAGCCTGAGCGTCTGATTCATCGAGCACCCGGCGGACCTCGGTTCCCAGCGGAGCGTCGGCCCTGAACGCATCGGCGAAGCGCATGTTGAAGCCCGGCCGGCGCTCGACATACCCGAGCGACTCGAAGAAGCACAGGGCCGGTGTCCACGTGAAGTCGACGCCGGGCCACAGGTAGAACGGCGCCCCGGCGCCGGTGATGACCGCCGATGCCCCCGCGGTCGATCCCCATTGAGCGACAGCACCCAAAAGCTCGCGGCCCCGCCCCTGGCGCCGCACGTCGGGATCGACCGCCACCACTTGGAGGTGGACGGTCACGACCTGATCGTGACGGCGGAGAACGGCACCGACGAACGACCGGTCATCGTCGTGGCCGATCACCGTGGAGGGATCCGGGTCTTCGAAGAGCGACGCCCGAAGCTCGTCGTCAGTGATCTCCTCAGCCGGAAG
Organism: Acidimicrobiales bacterium; assembly: GCA_051002495.1. Lineage (GTDB taxonomy): Bacteria > Actinomycetota > Acidimicrobiia > Acidimicrobiales > CADCTF01 > JBPCMH01. Next base: position 8,997 of record JBPCMH010000240.1, on the reverse strand, counting down.
GCACCGACGCAACAACTCGGCGCCGAGCTCGGCCCGGTCTGGCCCCCACTGGTTCACTGGCCGAGGCTAGGTGAGAGCCGCCATGACATCGTTCCGCTTGAACCGTCAAGACATCGTTCCGCGCGCCGAGGTTAATTTCCGCAGGGACATCGTTCCGGTTCTGCTTGTTCGTTCTGTCCGAACGAGTGAGGAGACCTGGTGTCCGAAGAAGAGCTGCGCAAGGAAGCGGTCCGTCGTCGGCTTGCCGGTGAGAACCCAACCGAGATCGCCGAGGCACTTGGCCGCACGACCCGATGGGTTCGCAAGTGGGTCGCCCGCCACGACGAAGTCGGCCAGACCGGGGCGTGGGCGCAGGGCCGGTCGAGGGCACCGCACCGTTCGCCTACGCAGACACCTGATGAGCTCGCCGAGCTGATCGTGGCCGCCCGCAAGGCGCTGGTGGCGAACCCTCGCGCCCAGTACGGCGCGTTGGCGGTGCAGTGGGAGCTACGCCGCCTCGGTGTCACCGACATCCCACCGGCACGGACGATCGAACGGGTCCTTGAACGTGCCGGGATGAGCCGGCCCCGCCGCCGTCACCGCGACGGCTACATCCCCAAGGGAGTGCCATACCCGAAACCTGTCGATGTGGTCGCTGGCACCACTCACCAGATCGACATGATCGGCCCACGGCACCTGGTCGGCGGTGTCGGGTTCCACGTGTTGAACATGGTCGATGTCGGTTCCCACGAAGCCGGCAGCGGCATCCTCGACGCGGCCCGCCCGACCCTGGTTGCTCAGGCCCTGACCGGGATCTGGGCCCAGACCGGGGTGCCCCGAGTCGCTCAGTTCGACAACCACTCCAACTTCCGGGGCGGGATCCCACCAGCCTGGGCCCACTTCGGTCCCGTCGTCGCCACCTGCCTCGATCTCGGCGTCACCCCACGATTCATCCCGCTGCGAGAACCGTGGCGCAACGGTGTCGTCGAGCACTTCAACGACACCTGGGACAAGTCGTTCTTCCGGACCGAGATCTACACCGGACTCGACCACCTCCGCGCCGAGAACGACGCGTTCATCGACTTCCACAACGAACACCACCGCTACAGCATCCACAGCGGCGCCACGCCGAACCAGATTTGGGACGGCCGCCTCCGCAACCCCCTCCCGCCCAACTACACCACACCGATCCGGCTTCCTGCCCAAGGACGGATCGAAGTCGTCCGCTTCATCCGATCGAACCGCCAAGTCGACCTGTTCGGCAAACGCGTCGTCGTCGCCGAGGACCAAACCCACCAATACGTCACCGCCATCATCAAAGTGCGATCACGAAAGCTCATCATCGTCACCATCGACGGCGAGATCATCCACAAGAGCGACTTCAACCTGAACCGCCAACTCCGCTGACCGGAACGACCTCCTGTCGGCAAACCACCTGCACCAGCGGAACGATCTCCTGTCGGCAACCCGACTGCACCCAGAACGGAACGATGTCCTGTCGGGTGACAGCTAGGCCGACAGATCAGGCCGAGCGGGACGGGACCTGACCGACGACCACCGGCTGGTTTGAGCTCGACAGGACCCCCGGCGAGGCCTCAGCGGTGATCGCCAACAGTTCGGGCTCGACGCCCAGTGCGAAGCCAACCCGCTCGAGATGATTTCCGAGCACCCCCACGGAAAGCAGCACGTCGCCGGACTTGGCCCACAGCTGATAGGTCTGGCCCGCCTCAAGGTCGGGGAGGTTGCTGTCCACCAAGTAACCCCGACCCTTCACCAGCAGCACCCTGGCCTCGGCGGCTCCGTCCGGTGAGATCAGGCTGATGGTGCGGGCGTCCGGATCAACCGACGCGGCAACGATGGCTCGGTCGATGCCGGATTCAGCGGCCTGGGTGGCCAAGCGGTCGATTCGCCGATCCGACACGACGAGCTGGGTCGAGAGCAGGGCGATCAACAAGACAGCGGCGACGGCCAGCACGGCCGCGGCACGAGTAGAGATAGACAGGCGACGACCAGCGGCGGGCGGTGCCGCGGCCCTGAATCGCTCCATGGCGATGGGCGGTGGAGTCTCCTCCATCTCGGCGACGATCCGGTCCCACACACCAGCCGGCGCATCTTCACCCCGCGACAGCAAGGCGACGGTCTCGCGATGCGACGCCACCTCGGCTCGACACCGTGGGCACTCGAGGAGATGTGCCTCCACCAGCGCGGCTTCCTCCTCGTCGACCGCGTCGAGCGCAAAAGCACCCAGCAGTTCTTCAATCTCGGCGTGTTCCATGGCTGTCAACCTCCCGCTCCGGTGATGCCGGCCGCCTGCAGGCCGCCAGCGAGTCGCCGCATGCCGGATCTGATCCGGCTCTTCACCGTTCCTTCGGGCTGATCGAGCATCGCCGCCACCTCGCGGTAAGTGTGTCCGCCGAAGTAAGCCAGCTCAATTGCCTTCCGCTCATCATCAGGGAGATCGGCCAGCACGTCCTTCACGTGATCGGCGATCGCCGAGTCCCACACTTCGCGCTCGAGGTCGTAGGAGCCCTCCGCCGTGTTGTGGACCGCCTCACGTTCCTCGCGCCGACGCCTGCTCGACTCCGATCGAACCAAATCAACCGAACGCCCGTGACATTGCGCCAGCAGGTACGACCTAAGGCTGCCGCGGTCGGGATCGAACTTCTCGGGCGAGTTCCAGAGGCGCAAGAACACTTCTTGCGCGACTTCCTCGCCAAGGGTGGGGTCGCCGGTGACGCGGCGAGCCAGCGCGAAGACCGCGCCGGCATGCCGGCGGTAGGCCTCCGCCAGCGCGTCCTCCCGCCATCGGCTGATGGCGAGGACGAGTGCGGCGTCGCTCATGTCTCGCGTGACTCTGACCATATCGGGTGTTCTTCGGCGCCGACGGTGTCGCTGGATGACGGGTTGCCCCGCCTGCTTCGGTCAGTAGTCGGTGATCGCGTCGATCTGGGTCTGGAGTTCGCGATACTCGGGCGAGTTGGTGATCGGCATCAGCGCCATCAGCTTGGCCATGTTGCCGTCGACCTTGATTCGGCCCTGCATGAACGCGGCGTTGGCGTCGAGCTCACCAGTCTGGATCTTCTTGGCGTCCTCGTAGGTCTGGGTCAGGGTGACCTCGGCGTCGTCGAGTTGCCCGACCTTGGCCTCCTCCAGCTTCCCGTTCTCGAGAACCCAGTAGTACTTCACCTCGCCGTCGGGGCCACCGGTCACGACGTACTGCATCCGGGCGGTGGCGCCGGGACGCTCCGGCTGGCTCGAAGCCAACTTGCGGGACTCGTCGAGCCATTCCTGGGTCAACCACTTCGGCATTCGGGTCTCCTTGTCAAGCGCGGTCGGAGTTGGACGCGCGGTCCGAGCGCGTCGGACTCTATCCCGAGCGGTCAGTCCGAGGCGGACGGGCGCACGCCCGCGAACAGGTCGTCCTCGGGCAGTTCGGTGTCGACCAGGCTCCGGGCCAACTGGTAATCCTCGATCGGATACACGGTGCGAGCCACCTCGGGCGGCAACCCGAACCAGAACGGCGATGTCGGATCGATCTGCGTGGCATGCGCCAGAAGAGCGTCCCGCCGGACATCGGCAAATCCTTCGATGTCAACCTTGGTCGTGATCTTGTCGTCCTGACTCGGACGGTCGAGCCACCGCTCGGTGAACGGCGATTCCAAACCGAGCTCGAGGAACTTTTCGTGCATCGCCAGGACCCGCGACCTGGACCAAGCCGTGTAGTACATCTTCTTCGGCTGCCATGGCTCACCCGCATCAGGGAAGGCAGACGCATCGCCGGCCTGGTCAAAGGCGGGCAGCGTGATGTCGTGCACCCGCAGATGGTCCGGGTGCGGATAGCCCTGCTGGTCGTCGCCGTAGGTGACGATGACCTGGGGCTTGGTTTGGCGGATGATCGCGACCAAGCGGCCGACCGCCTCCTCAAGCGGGGCGTTGGCAAAGCACTCGGGATGGGCGTTGGCTTCCGAGTCGGGCATGCCTGAGTCGCGGTAACCAAGCAGCTCGACCTGGCGGTAGCCGATGATGGCGGTGGCCGATTCGAGTTCCTGCATCCGCACCTTCGCCAGGTTGTCGCGAACTTCCGGTGTGTCCATGGCGGGGTTCAGGATGTCCCCAGCCTCGCCACCGGTGCAGCACACGAGCGTGGTGTGCACACCCTCGGCGGTGTAGCGGGCGACGGTCCCAGCACCCTTTGACGACTCGTCATCGGGATGGGCATGAACTGTGAGCAGGCTGAGGCGGTCCTCCATGGGGGAGCCAGGCTACCGGCCCTCAGAGCGGCGCGATCAGCCGCCGGAGGTCGAGGCCCAGACCGGCCAAAAAAAAATCATGTTTGCCCAGCACGAGAATGGGAGAAGATCGAATCCACAACACCAGTCCACCCGGCACACCCCCGCCGGCTGGGTCGACTTGGACTTGAAAACCCCTCTGGCACCCCGCCTGCCAGGGGGGTTTTCAACGTCCCGGCGCAGGCCGCTTGTCGCGCTTTGCCTTGGCGTCGCCTTGCTTGTCTTGCTTGTTTTGGTCCTTCTGCTTGGCTTCGTTCTGCTTGGCGTCCTTCTGCTTCCCGGTGCCTTCAGCCTTGGCGTCTGATCCCGGAGGATGCGCACCCTTCGCAGGCTTGTCCTTCGCAGGCTTGTCCTTCGCGGTCGCGGGCTCCTCATCGCCCGGGCCCGAAGCCCACCCGCTGGGCTCGGTATCGGCCGGCGCCGATGAATCGTTCCACGGCGCGGCAACCAGGTTGGCGTTCAGGACGAGGCTCGCCGCGCTCGGCCGCTCGAAAACCACGCCGAGCGCCGCGGTGAGCACGGCGCGCGATCGTTCCCCGGGAGGCTCGTTGGCCGCGATCGGTTCGCCGACAACCTGACGGGCCGGCGGGGCGAAGACCCGCACCAGCGGCTCGCTGGCCACCTCGGCCAACCGCCCGGCCTGAGCGGCCGGGGGCGAGTCGCCGAGAACCCCGCGGGTCAAGCGGGTTGCGGCCGGCGCAAAGCCAACCGCCACCAAGGCGGCCGCAAAGCCCACCGCTGCCCCGACCGATACGAGCCCGGCCCTGGTTCGGCGGGATACGCCCGCTGCGTTCTGGCTCACCATATCTCCCTTCTTACCCACTCCATGTGTTAGGTATACCACTATTCGTGGAATTTGTCCGATCTCTCGACCAGGGTCGGATCGGCCTCGAAACGGGCTACTGCCTCGATGTGAGGCGTGTGAGGGAACGCATCGATCAGGGTCACCTGCACGGGCCGATAACCGGCGTTCATCAGCAGGCGGGTGTCCCTGGCCAGCGACGCGGGGTCGCAGCTCACCAGTACCAGGACCGATGGGGCAGCGGCGACGAGCGCCGTCACACCGGGACGACCCAAGCCGGGGCGCGCCGGATCGGCGATCACCACGTCGGTCGGGCTCGGACGCCACCGACCCACCTCGCAACGCACGACCTTGGCTGGGTGGCCCTTGAGGTTGTGGCGAGCATCAGAAGCAGCCAGGGCGTGACTCTCGATGACTTCGACTGCGGCGGCGCCGCCTTCCGCCGCGACGGCCCGGGCGAAGAGACCGACTCCCCCGTAAGCGTCGACGACCCGCCGACCACTCACATCGCCGGCGGCCGCCTTCACCTCGACCACGAGGGCCTCCGCCACGGCTGGTCCGGCCTGGAAGAAAGCGTCGCCGGTCACGCGCAGCCGGCACCCGGCCACGTCTTCCTCGATCGCCGGGCGCCCGTGCTGGTCGGTGACGGTCATCCACGAGGGCAAGTGCACGCCCGCGGCGGACGGAGCGACCAGCGCGATGCCATCGCCGGTTGCCACGCTGACCCGGAGCAGCGCCTCCGAAGCGTCGCCGAAACTTCCGGACGCCAATGCGTCGTTGAGGAGCGGATGACTCACCAAACAGGAGTCAACCGCGACGATCTCGTCGCTGGCCCTTCGCCGGAACCCGGCGCGCCCATCAACGACACCGACCCGGATCGTCGTGCGCAACCCGGCTGGGCTGGCCGCGTGCCGCACGGGTGGCGGGGTGTCGAGCCGCGCCGTCCGCCGCAAGGCGTCAAGCAGAATCTGCTCCTTCCCTCGAAGCTGGGCTTCGGGTGCCAGGTGCTGCCAACCACAGCCTCCGCAGCCCCTGGCCACATGAGGACACGGGGCGGCAACCCGTTCGGGGGACGCCTCAATGATTTCAACCGCGACCGCCCGAGCAAAGTCGCGCTGTTCGTCGGTTATCTCGGCGTCGACCACCTCACCCGGCAGTGCCCCATCGATGAAGGTCACTCGGCCGTTGGCGTCTCTGGCCATAGCGGCACCCCCAGCCACGAAGGTGGTCGGCTGGAGTCTGACCGTCGGCATGCCCGCAGGGTACGGCCGGAACCAGACCAACCAAACCACGGGCTCTATCGTGCGCGCATGGCGACCACCGAGACAGTGAGCATCGATCGTGGCGGTAGGCGCAGCATGGAGGCCGAGGTAATCGCGCCAGACGAGCCGACCAGTGGTCCCCGCCGGGGGGTGATCGTGCTCCACGAAATCATGGGCATGAACGACGACATCAGGCGTCTGGCCGGCCGGTTGGTCGCCGAGGGCTACGTCGCCGTCGTTCCCAACCTGTACTCCGGGGGAGGCCGAGTGACTTGCCTGAGTCGCGTGCTGCTCTCCCAAGCAGTCGATCGCGCCGAACGGGCAGTTCTCGACGACATTGAGGCAGCGAGGCTCCATTTGGCTAACCGCGACGATGTCGATGCCGACCGAGTTGCGGTCATCGGCTTCTGCATGGGCGGAGGGTTCGCCCTGGCGTTCGCCGCGAGCCACCCGGCCGTACGGGTGGCGTCGGTCAACTACGGGGCGGTTCCGAAGGATGCGGCTGACCTGACCGATGTGTGCCCGGTTGTTGCCAGCTTCGGCCGGGCCGATCGGATCTTCGCCAAGCAGGGCGATCGGTTGGGCGCGCACCTGCAGACCTTGGGCATTCCGAACGATGTGAAAATCTACGAGGCGGTCGGACATTCCTTCATGTCGTATGACAACGGTCCCGCGTGGATGGCCCGACTGCCGTCGCCTATGCACGTCGGGTTTGCCGAGGAAGAGGCCGAGGACGCGTGGCGCCGGATCTTGTCATTCTTCGACACCCACCTATCGGCCAAGTCGTGAGCTGAGGCTCCTCGGCGGTACGGTCACCGGCAGAACGCGGTAGGGGGAGACATGACCGAACACTTCGACGTGCTCATCGTCGGCGCCGGTATTTCCGGTATCGGCGGCGCCTTTCACCTCAAGGATCAGTGCCCGGAGCGATCCTTTGTCGTGCTGGAAAACCAGGAAGGCTTCGGCGGAACCTGGCGCACGCACACCTATCCGGGCGTCAGATCCGATAGCGATCTCTACACGTTCGGGTATCGGTTCAAGCCTTGGGTGGGTGCTCCGATCGCGTCCGGCGACGAGATCATGAAGTACCTCGGCGAGGTGATCGAAGACAACGAACTCGACCCTCACATCCGCTACCGCCACGAGATTCGGCAGACGTCGTGGTCGAGCGAGCAGCGGCGATGGACCGTCCAGGCCGAAAGGCTGGACACCGGCGAGCTCATCGAGATCACCGCTGGGTTCCTGTGGATGTGCCAGGGCTATTACAACCACAAGCGGCCGTACACGCCGAGCTGGGACGGGATGGGCGACTTCCAGGGCGACATCGTCCACCCCCAGACCTGGCCGGATGATCTCGACTACCGAGACAAGCGGGTGGTTGTCATCGGCTCAGGCGCGACGGCCGCGACCCTGATCCCAGCCATGGCCAACGACACCGCCCACATCACGATGCTGCAGCGGTCGCCGACCTACTTCGCGGTGAGGAAGAACTCCAACGAGCTTGCCGATCAACTGCGCAGCCTTGAGGTGCCCGATGAGTGGACGCACGAGATCGTGCGGCGACAGGTGGTGCGCGAAACCGCGGCAATCGACATGGCAGCCAAAGCCTTCCCCGACATGGTGAAGGCCGAGTTGTTCCGCATGGCCCGTGAGATCCTCGGCGACGACTTCGACATCGACACGCATTTCACGCCTACGTACCGTCCGTGGCAGCAGCGGTTGGCGCTGATCCCCGATGGCGACCTGTTCCGGGCCATCGCCGACGGCAAAGCATCGGTCGTGACCGACAAGATCGAACGATTCACCCCGGCCGGCATCCAGTTGGCGTCCGGCGACGTTCTCGAGGCCGACATCATCGTGACGGCCACGGGGTTCGACCTCTCCGTGCTCGGCGACGTCGACTTCTCCGTTGATGGATCACCCCTTGACTTCTCCCAGACCGTCACCTGGAACGGCGCGATGTTCACCGGCGTCCCGAACATGGTTTGGGTGTTCGGATACTTCCGGGCGAGCTGGACACTGCGTGTCGATCTGCTCGGTGACTTTGTCGCTCGGCTCCTCCACCACATGGATCAGCGCGACGCCAAGGTCGTCGTTCCCAAGCTCCGCGACGACGACGCCGAGATGGAGCTCCTGCCGTGGGTCGAACCCGACAACTTCAACCCGGGCTATCTCATGCGGAGCCTTCATCAGCTGCCGAAGCAAGGCCGCGAACTGCCATGGCGCCACGTGCAGGACTACGTCGCCGAGAAAGAGCATCTCCCTGCCGTCGATCTCGACGACGGCACGCTCGAATTCAGCTAGCCGGCGCGGTCACTCCGGCGGTTGACCTTCAGGCCCGTCATCCCGTGGCTTGACCTCATCGATAAGGCGCTCGATCCGGCGATCGAGATCCGACGTGGTGACCACGTCCTGCAGCGCGATCCGTATCGCGGCGAGCTCCCGGGCCAGGAACTCGGTGTCGGCCAAGGTTCGGGCGTTCATCTCGCGGTCGCGCTCGGAGCCGAGCCGCTCACGTTCGTCCTGACGATTCTGGGCGAGCAGGATGAGCGGCGCGGCGTACGCGGCCTGGGTGGAGAAGGCCAGGTTCAGCAGGATGAAGGGGTACTTGTCCCACAGCCCGTTCACGCCTGCGACCACGTTGGCGGTGATCCAGATCACCACC
>JBPCMH010000239.1:0-6123 GCA_051002495.1 Acidimicrobiales bacterium | reverse complement strand
GTCGAACGACCACAACCGTCGCCATCCCGGCAGCGGCGAGGTGAAGCGCACGGTGATTGTTTCATCGGCATCCGGGCCATCTACACCCGCGACCGCCCGCGTGTCGAAGTCGCGCCGCAGGTCGTCGGCGGTGATCGGCGCGCCGTCACTCCAGACGCCCCCTTCGCGAAGCCGGAATGTCGCGCTCAGATTGTCTGATGCGGTGACGTCGGAGCCGGGTGAAACGAGCGACGGCTCCCACGTCCCTGCGGGCGTCGCCGTAAACAACTGGGGCAACAGCAACTGCCGAACCGCGTCGCCGCCGAGCGTCGGCTGATCTGGCTCGGGTCGGAGGGACACACCGACCCGAGCCACGCCACCACGCGGCGGGCCGTCCGGACCGGTGGTGGCCGGTGACCCGCCATCACCCCTTCCAAAGGTGCAGCCCGCCACCAGCACGGCGAGAAGAACCAACATCGAAACCGCACCACGCCGGAACACCCGGGCTCCCGCACGCCGCACCATGCCTCAGCCTCTCGCCAACCACACTGCGGACGCATCGAAGGTGCCCATGACCGTGAGCTCAAGGTTCCGGACCCGGGGCGACACCACAGTGAGGGAGCGGAACTGGGCGATGGGCACCACCGGCACCTGGTCGAGCACGAGTCGCTCGACCTGCTGGTAGCGGGCCAGGCGCGCTTCCCGATCGGGCTCGACACGAGCTGCCCTCACCGCCGTGTCGACCTCGGGGGATGACAACCCGGTCAGGTTGCTGGGAAACCCGGTGACGAACAATGGAGCGAGGAAGGCGTCCGGCGATGCATAGGCCGCTACCCACCCGAGACGGAACAACTGTTGCTCGCCACTCACGGCGAAGGCCTGGTATTCGCTCAGCGGACGGGGGCCAAGCGCGACCGGAATGCCAACTGCTTGGAGGTTGGCCTGAATGACTTTGGCCACGGCCAGCTGCGTGGCGTCGTCGTCGAAGTCGATGGCCACCTCGGGCACCTTGCCGTCGGGGAACACCTGCGAGACGAGCACCTTGGCCAGAGCCGGGTCATGGGTGCAACGGCCGCACGCCTGAGGCTGCGCGCCCGGGAACGACGGCACGATGATGCTCTCGATCGGTTCGACCGTGCCGCCGTAGACCGCTCCGGCTATCGCCCGGCGATCGACGGCTCTGGCGATGGCTTCCCGGAAGCGTACGTCTGCGAAGGTCGGATTCTTGAGGTTGAACCCGTAGAACAGCTCTGCGACATACGGACGGAATCCGGCCGTGCCGTACTTGGCCGCGGCCGCCTCGGCCTGCTCCGGCGGCACCGGTGCCCAGTCGACCTTCCCGTCGGCGAACTGCTGGTAAGCCGCCGACCGGTCCGGCAGTAGGTGAACCTCGATGCCATCCACCAGCACCTCGGTGCCGTCGGACGGTCCGAGTGTCAGCTTCGTCGAGGTCACCTCGTTGAGCCGGAACGGTCCGCTCCCCAACGGGTGGGCGACGAACGCGGTCGGGTCGGCCTCCACGGTGCCGCGGGGCACGACACCGAATGCTGGGTTGGCCAGGATCAAGGGGAACACGGCGAGCGGCTGATCGAGGGCCACGGTCACCTTTGGCCCGTCGACCGTCACGCCGGCCAGGTCGCCGGTCGAGCCATCAATGTTGACGGCCGAGAATCCACGAACGGGTTCCAGCAGGTCAGCAACCGACGATCCGCTGCCCTTCGTGGCGATCCGCTCAAGGGTGAACTTCACATCCTCGCCAGTAATGGCCGAGCCGTCGGCAAAGCTCGCTCCCGACGCGATCTCGAACTCCCAGACCGTTTGATCCGGGGAGCTTCCCCATCGGGCCGCCACGGCCGGAACGGGCTGGAGCGTCTTGGCGTCAAGCGCGACCAGCGTGTCGAAGAGCTGATCGGCCAAGAGCAACTCGTCGACTGAACGGGCCCTGGCCGGGTCGAGGCTTCCGGGCTCGACAACGGCCAATCGGAGGATGCCACCCTTGGTCAGTGAGCCTGATGACCTCGTGGTCGCCGAGCGCGTTCCACCGTCGTTGGTGCAGGCGGCCGCAAGCACAGCCGCGGCGATCAAAACCATCCCCAAAGCCCTGCCCGCCCGCCTCATTTCAGACGACGTTGGCGACGCGACCGAAATGGCATGCGGCGGGGTGCCCCTGCCCGTGGTCGATCAGCTCGGGCTCTTCGTTAATGCAACGTTGCTGTTCAGACTCGGAGAGCTCATTGGCGAACACGTGGCAACGGGTCCGGAAGCGACATCCTGATGGGGGGTTCATCGGACTGGGCAGGTCGCCTTGCAGGATGATCCGCTCACGAGAGCGTTCCCGCCGCGGATCTGGCAACGGCACGGCGGACAACAGCGCCTGCGTGTACGGGTGGGTCGGCTGGTTGTAGATGTCTTCCCGGGCCCCGATCTCGACGATCTTGCCGAGGTACATGACCGCCACCCGCTCGGAAATGTGACGAACCACGGAGAGATCGTGGGCGATGAAGAGATACGCCAGGTCCATCTCGTCCTGGATCTCGTCGAGCAGGTTGAGCACACCGGCCTGGATGCTCACGTCGAGGGCGGAGACTGGCTCATCCAGCACGAGCACGTCGGGGTCGAGGGCAAGCGCCCTGGCGACTCCGATGCGCTGGCGCTGGCCGCCGGAGAACTCGTGGGGGTACCGGTTGCCGTGCTCGGATCGCAGGCGCACCAGCTCCATGAGCTCGCGCACGCGCCGGTAAGCGTCAGCCTTGCTGACGCCCTGCACGACAAGCGGTTCGGCGATGATGGCCGCGACGGTCATCCGAGGGTTGAGCGACGCGTACGGATCCTGGAAGACGATCTGCAGGTCGCGCCGCAAACGGCGAAGCTCGCGGTTGGGCTTGGTGGTGATCTCCTCACCCTTGAACCGAATGCTCCCGCTGGTCGGCTCAATGAGGCGGAGTAGGCAGCGGCCTGTCGTCGATTTACCACAGCCCGACTCACCGACAAGGCCAAGGGTCTCGCCCTGGTAGACGTCGAACGACACGCCGGCCACCGCGTGCACGTGTGCCACGACCCGCCGCAACAGCCCCTCGCCTCTGACGGGGAAGTCCTTAACCAGGTCGCGAACGCTCAGGATCGGTTCCGCGCCAGCCGGTCCACCCGCCGAAGCTGCCGATGCCGATGCCGCGTTGCTGGCAGGAGCGGTGGTCACCTTGGTCACGGGGTGACCTCCTCGGTGTCCGGGCTGCTCAACGGCTCAAGATCTTCGGCGAAGTGGCAGGACGTCTCCACGATTTCGACCCGGCGAAGCGGCGGGTCGACCTCCGTGCAGATCGCCTGGGCGTGCGGGCATCTCGGATTGAACGCGCACCCACTCGGGAGCCGGATCAAGGAAGGCGGCACGCCCCTGATGGGGGTCAGTTTTCCGCCGGTTGTGTCGAGGCGCGGTAGCGAGGCGAGCAGGCCGCGGGTGTACGGGTTGCGGGACCCGTAGAACACGTCTTCGACGCGACCGCGCTCCATGATCTGTCCGGCGTACATGACGTTGACATCGTCAGCCATGCCGGCGATGACACCAAGGTCGTGGGTGATGAGCGCGATGCCGATGTTGCGCTCCTTGCGCACGCTCTCGAGTACTTCGAGGATCTGGGCCTGAATGGTGACGTCGAGTGCGGTGGTCGGTTCGTCAGCGATGAGCAGGGTGGGATTGTTCGCCATCGCCATGGCGATCATGGCCCGCTGCCGCATCCCGCCGGAGAATTCATGCGGGTAGTTGTCGACCCGCATGTCAGGTTGCGGGATCCCGACGAGCTCCAGCATCTCGATGGCCCGAGCGCGCAGGGCCTTAGCGTTGGGCTTCTGCTTGGCCCGCCGCATGTGCACCTCGACCGCATCAACGATCTGGTCGCCCACTTTGAACACGGGGTTCATCGATGTCATCGGATCCTGGAAGATCATCGCCATCTCAGAGCCGCGGTAAGCCCGCATCCCTTTCGGCGACAACTCCAACAGTTCGGTCCCCTTGTACTTGACCGAGCCGGTGATCGAGGCCGACTTCGGCAACAGACCCATTACCGCCATCATCGTGACGCTCTTACCCGAGCCCGACTCCCCGACGATGCCGACAACCTCGCCGGCCTCGACGTCGAGGTCGACACCCCGCACGGCTTGGACCAAACCGTCTGGCGTGGGGAAACTGACCTTTAGGTCGCGGACCTCCAACAGCAAGGTCACTGGCGGACCCGGTTCTGCTGCGGATCGAGTGCATCCCGGAGGCCGTCACCGACAAAGTTCACGCACAGGCAGATAACCAACAGCACCGCACCTGGGAAGTAGAACAACCACGGCCTGGTCTGTGACGCGCCCTGTCCAACGGCCACCAGCTTGCCCAGCGAGGTGTCGGGCGGCGACACGCCAAAGCCGAGGAAGCTCAGCGCGGTCTCCAGAAGGATGGCGACGGCAACGGTGAGCGTGGCCGACACGATGATGGGTCCGATGGCATTGGGCAGCATGTGCCGGAAAATGATTCGGCGGGTCGGCGCGCCAACGGCGCGGGCGGCCTCGACGAATTCCTTTTCGCGCAGCGAGAGGAAAATGCCGCGGACGACCCTGGCGATCGAGGTCCAGATCACGAGGGAGATCAGCACCGCAATGGCGAACCAGTTGTTGCGCTGCTCGCGGAACTTAGCCGCCACGACCAGCAGGATGGCGATGATCGGGATGGTGAGCACCAGATCGGTAAGCCGAGAGATCACGGCATCGATCCAACCCCGGTAGTACCCGGCGAGTGCGCCGAGCACGACGCCGATCATGGTTGAGAGCGTCGCAACGAGGAGCGCAACCTGCACCGACTTCTGCGCCCCTCGAAGCACCTGGGAGAACAGGTCGTGACCGATGGCGTCGGTGCCCATGAGGTGATCGAGCGACGGCGGCTGGGAGTAGGAACCGGTCAGGTCATCGAACTTGTACGGCGCGATGCGACCGCCGAGCAGTGACGCTCCCATGAGCAGCACCAGGATGCACAAGCTGACCATGGCCAGTCGGTGCTGAAAGAAGCGCCGACCGGCCAACTTCCACTGGCTTCGGGCTTCCACGTCGAAGTCGTGGCCCTGACCGTCGGGCGCGGGTTGCGCGCCGCCGGCCCCAACGATGGCTTCGTCGGGGATATCAGCAATCTCGGCCGCGGTCAGCGCGCCGACGCCTGAGTCGGCTTCGTGACCAACGTGGGTGCGCTTAGCCATTCCGGATCCTGGGGTCGAGGACGGCGTAGAGGATGTCAGCCAAGAGGTTGAAGACAATGATCATGATCGCGGTGACGAGCAACCACGCCGTGACCATGTTGACGTCGACGGCGTTGATGGCATCGAGGAGGAGTCTGCCCATCCCATGCCATGCGAACACCGTCTCGGTGATCACCGCGCCCCCAACGATGGCCGCGAAGTCGATCGCCACAACTGTCGTGACCGGGATGAGCGCATTCCGGAGCGCGTGCTTGCCGATCACCCTGAACTCCGACAAGCCCTTGGCCCGTGCCGTTCGCACATAGTCGGAGTTGAGAACGTCGAGCATTGCTGCCCGCTGGAACCGGCTCCACGCCGCCATCGAGATCAGCGTCAACGTGATGGTGGGCAAGGCCAGGTGGCCGAGTCGGTTCGGGAGGGTGTCGAAGAACCCGCCGTCGAGGCCCGGGCTCCTCTCACCAATCGTGTAGAAGACGGTGGTGCCGACCCGCTGGTTGAACCGGATGCCGAGATCCTTCAGGATCCCAGCCAGCCAGAAGACCGGCATGGAGAAGAAGATGAACGCGAAAAACGTGCCGGCGTAGTCACCCCACGAGTACTGCTTCACCGCGGAGTACACACCAAGGCTCACGGCCACCAGCACCCCGAGAACAGCGGCCAGGAGCACCATCCGGAGCGTCACGCCAAAGCTGCGCTGGATAGCCTTGTGGACGAGCTCACCGTTGCGACTCGACCGGCTCTCCAGCGTCACGAACTCCTTGGCCCATGTGGCGTACCTGAGCGGGATGGGCTTGTCGAGGCTGAGATCTTGGCGGCGGAGCTCAATGGTGGCTTGCGACACGCCGGGGCGGGAGCGGAGCTCGGCCAGCGGGTCGCCCGACAGAGCGGTCAGTGAGAAGACGAGGAAACTGGCGAGGAT
>JBPCMH010000238.1:0-8882 GCA_051002495.1 Acidimicrobiales bacterium | reverse complement strand
GGACTACTCGGATGTGGGCTGGCGATAGCCGGCGCCCTCACCGGATCGCCCGTGATGGCGGTGATTGCCGCGGTGTTCGCCTTGATGGCCGGCGCATGGTCGCTGTCGTTGCTCGACAACGCGCGGGGCGCCGAGCTTCGGGCCGACAAGGCCGTCACGGAACTGGCCCTGCTTCGCGAGCTCGAACTGGCCTCCACGCCGTCATACTCCATCGTCGATGCCGAGACCGGCCTTCCTGACAACCGCTGGTTCGAGGTCACGGTCGAACACCGGGTAAATGCCGCTCGACGCCACCTCTGGCCCGTCACGGTCGTGCTTCTCGACATCGCGGTGACCGAAGGGCCGCGGCGCGTTGACCAGCTCGTTGGCTTCTGCAACCTCCTCCAAGACACGCTCCGGGAGGCAGACGCCATTTGTCGGGTTGCACCCAACACCTTCGCCCTGATCCTCGAAGACACCAACGAGGCCGGGGGAGTCTGGGCGGCCGAGCGGCTGCAAGTAGCCGTCGCTCGCGATCGTCTGGCCGATGGACTCGCGGCCGGCGTCGCCACGTACCCCAGCCACGGGATGTCGGCACCCGACCTGCTCAGCCAGGCCCGCAACGCCCTACGCCGGGCCACCACGGCCAGCGCGGGCTTCGGCCTCGGCCACGTTGAGGTGGCCACCACCGAAGTCGCCGGCAACTGATCGACCATCCTGGCGTGGGTAGTTGGCCCGGTCGTTTCATCGGTGAACTTATCCACAGGCGAGTCGCTTTCCGTGGATAAGCGGGACATGTTCCCCAGCCCGGCAATGCCATCGGCCCAGGTCAGACCTACTGAACTCCGTCAATCAAAGCGGAACGATGTGTATCCCCAACCAAGAGCGCGCCAACCGGCAAAACGCGCCCTTAGCGGGGGCCGAAGGCGAAGCAGCGATCGTCGAGCGAACCGAACGCATAGCCGGGGTACTGGCCGTTGAACATCCCACGGGTCTTCTCGGTCCAGGCCAGGGCGTCAGGCGACGAAATCCGGTGCATCACCTGCAACACCCCGCCTTCATGGATGCGGTACTCGGCCCAGGCCCCGGGGAAGTCCTTCACGCAGGCCACTTCCACCCACGGCACGTCGCCGGTCTGTTCGAAGCGCCGCACGCGGTTGCGATGGGTGTGTCCGGCGAAGTAGCCGACGATCGACCGACGGCGGGCGACAACTTCGATCAGTCGCTCTGAGTCGTCCGGACTGATGCCGAAGTAGGTGGGCGGCCGGCTCTTTGATGTGGGCGCCCACACGTGATGGTGACCGAACACCAAAACCGGTCGGTCGGCTTCGGCGGCGACCGTATCGAGCCACTCGGCCTGATCGGTGGGAAACCTGCCCGTGGTCGCTCTCGGGATTGTCGTGTCGATCACGGCCAGCAGCGCGCCGGGCACCGAGACGGTGAATGGACCGGTGTCGGCCATGTCCTGGCCGCGGTAGGCGTCGTGGTTTCCTCGGATGTGGTGGAGGCGATCGCCGAACGCCCCGCCATAGGCCGATAGGAACGCGGCGTACTGCTCGTCGGTACCGCCGTCGGTGAGGTCGCCCTTCGCCACCACCGCGTCCGGCGACGCGGTGAGCATCTCGGCGATGGCCCCACGGTTCATCAGCTCGGGGTAGGGATCCCCGCCGGGCTCCGAACGGAACACCGGACCCCCTGCGAGCGGGCCAGCGTCCATGTGACCGCACACCGTCTCGCCGAAATGAACATCGTTGACCGTGGTGACGACGGCCAGCCGCTCGCCCGGCGGTGTGGGCAGCGTGCGGAACTGCACGCCGTCGATGTGGTGTTCCTCGTCTGGGGCGAGACCCTCCCAACGGTGCACGTCGACGCCCGCGAAGGCAACGGCCATGTCGTCGGCGACGGTGGTGAGCTCGGGCCCCATGGTTAGGGACGCCGCCGGGAGACCGCCGTGGGCCGGCGGGGCAACCACCAGCGGTTTGAGAACCGCCAGATCGAGGCAGGGCTCGGCTCGTCGAGCACGACTGGTCGCGGCCATGCCGCCTCGACCGCGGCCACGATGGCGACCAACTCCTCCGGGGAGGGGTCGCCGCCCTGCACGATCGCGGGATCAGAGGGGGACGTTGCCATGCTTCCTCCGAGGAAGCTCCTCGCGCTTGCTCCGGATCATCTCCAGGCTCCGAATCAAGACCGCCCGAGTCTCGGCGGGATCGATGACGTCGTCGATGTAGCCGCGCTCTGCCGCCTCGTAGGGGTTGGCGTGGCGCTCGGTGTAGTCCTCGATGAACTCTTTCTCCCGGCCGACTCGCTCCGCCTCATCCGTGATCTCCACGAGTTCGCGACGATGCACGATCTTCACCGCGGCATCGGGACCCATGACCGCCAACTCCGCGGACGGCCATGCGTAGGCAAGATCGGCACCGATCGACTTGGAGTTCATGACCACGTAGGCCCCGCCGTAGGCCTTGCGCGTGATCAACTGAATGCGGGGAACCGTCGCCTCGCAGTAGGCGTACAACAGTTTGGCGCCGTGCCGGATGATGCCGCCGTACTCCTGATCGGTGCCGGGCTGGAAACCAGGGACGTCGACGAACGTGAGCAGCGGGATGTTGAAGGCATCACAGGTTCGCACGAACCGCGCCGCCTTTTCGGCGGCCTCGATGTTAAGGACGCCGGCAAGGATCTGGGGCTGGTTGCCGACGATGCCGACGACGTGACCGTTCAGACGAGCAAACCCGCAGGTGATGTTGGCCGCCCAGTGAGTGGCATATTCGAAGTAGTCGCCGTCGTCGACGATCTCGGTGATGACGCCCTTCATGTCGTACGGCATTCGGGAACTGACCGGGATCAGGTCGGTCAAGGCCGGGGTAGCGCGCGCCGGATCGTCGGTGGGCTGCACGTACGGCGGCTCGTCGAGGTTGTTGGCCGGCAGGAACGACATGAGATAGCGAACCTCATCGAGGCACGCCTTGTCGTCGGATGCCACATACTGCGCGACCCCGGACTTGCTGGCATGGGTCATTGCCCCGCCCAACTGCTCCTGGGTGACGTCCTCGCCTGTGACCTGCTTCACCACATCCGGGCCGGTGATGAACATGTAGGAGGTCTCTTGCACCATGAAGATGAAGTCGGTGAGCGCCGGGCTGTACACCGCGCCACCGGCGCACGGCCCAATGATCACGCTGATCTGCGGGACCACGCCAGACGATTGCACGTTGCGGTGGAAGATGCCGCCGTACATCGCGAGGGAGACGACGCCTTCCTGGATGCGCGCCCCCGCCCCATCGTTGATGCCGATCACCGGCACGCCAAGCGACGAAGCCAGATCCATGACCTTGTGGATCTTCTCGGCGAAAACCTCCCCAAGCGCACCGCCGAAGACAGTGAAGTCCTGGCTGAAGACGCACACCTTCCGGCCGTCGATGGTGCCGAAGCCGGTGATGCAACCATCGGTGTAAGGCCGCTCATGGAGGGCGTCGCCGGCGCGATGGCGGGCCAGCATGTCGAGCTCCTGGAACGAACCGTCGTCGAGGAGGTATGTCACCCGCTCGCGAGCGGTCATCTTCCCCCGGCTGTGCTGCCGTTCGACAGCCCGTTCCGAGCCGGCGTGACGAGCCTGCTCCTTGCGCTTCTCGAGGTCTTCGAGCCGCTCGGTCATGGGGTGATCAGACACGTGAGAAGCGTAGGCCAGGCACCGCTTGTCGTTCGAACCGTGTCGGACGGCTCGAGCCGGCGTCGATACCATCGACGGGTGCCGGTCGAACCGCCGCCCAGCCGATGGCTGCTCCCCGACCCCCGCATCTCCTCCGACGACGTCGTCGCCGTAGGAGCCGATCTGGAGCCCAGCACGCTGATCGCCGCCTACAAGCAGGGCCTGTTCCCGATGCCGTTGGAGAGCGGTAAGGCATCGGTCATGGGTTGGTGGTCACCTGACCCGAGGGGCATCCTGCCGCTCGAGAACCTCCGCGTGACCCGATCGCTGCGCCAGTCCGTGCGTCGCCATCGAGTGACGGTCAATAGAGCCTTTCCCGACGTCATCGAGGCGTGTTCGGATAGGGGCCGATCTCATGGCTGGATCACCGATGACATCAGGGCCGCGTACACCCACCTGCACGAGATGGGATGGGCGCACAGCGTGGAGACATGGCTCGACGATCGCCTCGTGGGGGGTCTCTATGGCGTGGCCATTGGCGGACTGTTCGCGGGCGAGAGCATGTTCCATCGGTCTAGCGACGCCTCCAAAGTCGCCCTCGTTCACCTCGTCGAGGTTCTCTCGGGCTCCAACGCGCTGCTCGATGTGCAGTGGGTGACTCCCCATGTGGCCACGCTCGGCGCGATCACCGTCGATCGGGACTCATACCTCGCGCTCCTCGCGACCGCGGTCACCCAACCAACGCCCACGGCGTTCGGTCGCGACAAATGACAAAAAACCGGCCTAAGTCATCGCCAACTGCTGCCGATGTACCTGTCATGACTAGTACGACCCCTTGGTTCAGCCATGGCTGAGCACCACATCGGCCTCGACATCGGGTCTTTCGCTGTGCGCGCCGCCGAAGTGTCCGGCGACCCCGGCAACCTGATGCTCCATCGCTTCTCTCAGTTGACCCTGCCCCCGGGCGCGGTTGTCGACGGCGAGATCATCGACCCCGCGGCGGTGGCCGCCACGATTCGCAGCCTGTGGGAGAAGGGCGGCTTCAAGGGCAAGAAGGTCACCGTCGGCATCGCCAACCGCTGGGTCAAGGTGCGCGAAGCCGAAGTGGCGTCGCTGTCGCCCGCCGAGGTGCGCACGTCGCTCCGCTTCGAGGCCCAGGAAGTCATCCCGTTCGCCGACGAAGACGCAATCGTCGACTTCGTGGTGCAGGACACCTACACCACCGAAGACGGCGTAGAGATGATGAAGTTCCTGGTCGTCGCGGCCCAGCGTCAAATGGTGTCGACCACCCTTGATGTGGTTCGCCGCGCCGGCCTCATCCCCGACAATGTCGACCTGACGCCGTTCGCGTTGGTGCGGGCCCTCGCCCCGGTCCCCCAGCCCGGGGTCTCCGAGGCCGTGGTGTCCATCGGTGCCGGCCTGACAAACGTCGTGGTTCACACCGGTGGCACTCCCCGCCTCGTACGCATGACGCCTCGCGCCGGTTCGGCCGTCACGGAGAACGTGAGCAAGGCGCTCGGCGTTGAGCGCGAGCGCGCTGAAGCACTCAAGCGCGGTGCAGCCGTCGCCGTCGCCGACCCGCAGTTGGCCGCGGCGGCCGACGTTGTCGCCAGCGAGCTCACCCCGTTGGTGCAGGAGATCCAAGGTTCGCTCGACTACTTCTTGGCCCAGACCGACGACGTCGAGCTCAAGCGGCTCGTCCTCACCGGAGCCGGCGCCAAGATGGCTGGCCTCCGGGCCAGGCTGGCAACCGAGCTTCGGGTGCCCGTCGAGATGGCCTCCCCGCTCGAGTACATCAAGCTCGGGCGCACCGGCCTCACCGAGGAGCAGCTCACCGCGGCAGCCCCGGTGCTGGCTGCCCCGGTCGGACTGGCGCTCGCCTCGATGGCCAGCCCGGCCACCAGGCTCACCTCGCTCGTCCCCGAAGAGTTCCATGAAGCCGCCGCCTTCCGTCGCCAGAAGGTCGTCGCCGTTGCCGCGGTTGCCGCGGTGGCCGTCGGTCTCGGCGGGTTGTGGACGCTGCGACAGACCCAGGTCGCTGATGCCCGCAACGACGCCAAACAGGCAGTGGCCGTTCAGGTTGCCCTCGAGCAGAAGGTGGCCAAGCTGATCCCGATCGAGCAGGAGGCGGCCGACGTCGAATCTCGACGCGGACAAATTGTGACCGCACTGTCCTCCGACGTCGACATGGTGGCGTTGCTCGACACCGTCACCGCGGCCCTGCCGAACGATGTGTCGCTTGGCAGCATCGCCATCGCCATCACCCCCGGCGATCAAGCGGCGGCCAGCGATGTCCTTGGCACGCTCACCGTGTCCGGCACCGGCCTGAGCCACGACTCGACTGCCCACTGGATCACGAAGATGCGCGAGCTCGGCATTCTCTCCTCGGTGTGGACGCCGAACTCAACGAAGGGCGATCCGCTGACGTCCTTCTCGGGTCAGGCCCAGATCACCAACACGGCGAAGTCTGCCCGCTCGTTCGGTTATGAGAGGCCGGTGGCCCAATGAAGATCAAGCTGATCGCAATCACCCTCGCTGCCGTTGTCGCGGTAACCGGAATTTGGTACGCCATGCTGTGGTCGCCCCAGGGCGACAAGCTTGACGACGCAAAGGCTGAGCAGGTCGCCGCGGAGGCGCAGTCGGCCGAGTTGGAGACCCGACTGGCCCGGCTCCAGCGACTCGAGGCCAACAAGGAAGAGCTCGAACGCAACAAGGAACTGTTCGCCGCGCTGATCCCCGATCAGGACGAGCTCGACACGTTCATCCTCGACATCTTCGAGCGGGCCAAGGCCTCAGGTATTGAGTTTGTCTCGGTGGCGCCAGCCCAGCCCCCGCTTGATAGCCTCGCCCAGGCGGTCGGCCCGGTCCCCGTGAACCTCACCATGCAGGTCACAGGCGACTACTTCGCCATCCTTCGCTTCCTCGAGCAGGTCCGCGACGGCGAGCGCCTCGTGACCGTCGACAATCTCACGATGTCGGCCGGTGGGGTCAACGGCCTCACGGCCTCGATCGCCGGTCGCATGTTCATCCGAGGCACAGGCGTTGAGGCTCCGGTCGAAGCACCTGCACCCACGGAAGGAGTGGCATAGACATGGCCGAAGCAACCATCACCCCAGTCGAAGTCAAGGCCAAGCCGGCCAACCAGCGTCAGATGATCATGATCGCCGTACTCGGCGTCGTGTTGCTGATCGTGTTGGTCGTCATGGTGCTCCCGTCGCTCACGGGTGGCGGCTCAGCGCCCGCACCGGCAAACACCCCGGCGCCGGCTACAGCCGACGGAGGCGCCGACCCAGCCGCCGCTCCGGCACCTGAGGTGACCACCCCCGCGCCGCCGCCGGCCCGTCCGGCTCGCACACCGTTCGACCCGCCTCGCGGCTAGTTCTCCGCGCCTCAGGCGTTCATTGATGATCAGCGATGCGAGCGGCCACTTTGGCCGCTCGTTCGCTGAACGACCTTGCTTCCGGCCCGAGCACTGCGCACACCCGCTCGAAGTCCGCGGAAGGGCCGGCCCAACGCAGCTCATCGACGCTGCTCATCAAGCTCCGGTCAATGCGCAAAGTGGCCAGATCTTTGAACAGCATGGCCAGCTCGCGTTGCTCTTTGAGAGTTGCTGCCAGCTTCGGGATGCCGCGTACGGCGACATCCCAGCCAGCCGGCTCGTCGGGGATCGACTCGATATGGCCGTAACGGGCCAGTACTGCCGTTGCCGTCTTCGCACCCCACCCCGGTAGACCAGGAAACCCGTCGGCGCTGTCACCGACCAGGGCCAGCCAGTCCGGAATGGACACCGGCGGAACGCCGAACTTGGCCTCGACCGCGGCGGCGTCGACCGTGCGCTGATTCCGCTGATCCCACTGGACCACCCGCTCATCGACCACGCACTGACCGAGGTCCTTATCGGGGGTGTGGATGTGCACCGTCGTAACGTCGGGGTCCTCCGCGGCCAACGCAGCGGCGGTGGCCAACGCGTCGTCGGCCTCCAACTCGACCATGGCCCACACCTTCACGCCGAGCGCCTCAAGCGCCTCCTCCACCAGCGGGAACTGCGACAGCAACAGCGGGTCCATGCCGTCTGAGGTCTTGTACCCGGGCCACATCTGGTTGCGGAACGACTCGACGACGGAATCGGTGGCCACGCCGATGTGGGTCGCGCCCTCCTCGAGCAGGTACAACACTCGATTGACAACACCACGGGTGGCTGCGGTCGTGCCCGGCTCGCTCCGAGCCTCCTCGGGAACGCCATAGTGGTGACGGAAGAGCTCGTAGGTGCCGTCGATCAGGTGGACGATCATCGGCTGCACCCTAGGCAACGCCTCGGTACGGTGAGATGTGGCGCGCGATCTTGCCGATGTCTGGACCCACTTCGCCGATACGTCATGCGGCTCGTACTCGCCGCTGTACGACCAGATCTGCCGGACCGTCTCCGACACCCCGGAAGTGCTTGACCTCGTCCGCGATGCCCCGCCGAAAGGTCACCAGCCCAACGTGCTCCTGGCCGCGGTCCATTACCTGCTCCTCGGCGGCCTCGCTCACCCGTTGGCTTCGGTCTACGACGGCACCAGCGACGCTGACCCGAGCCCGCTGTTCGTCGACGTCTGCCTCACCAACCGCGCCGAGATCGTCGCGCTGCTGGCTACCCGCCACACCAACACCAACGAGGTCGGCCGCTCTGCGGTCATCGGTCCCGCGCTCACGTCGGTGGCGACCCACCTGTCGGCGCCCTTTGCCCTGATCGACGTGGGGTGCAGCGCCGGTCTCAACCTCCTGTGCGACCGATACCGCCTCCACTACGGCGCTCACGGGGCGACGGGGCCGGCCGAGGCGGCCGTACAGATCGAATGCGTCGTGCGCAATGGGGAGCCTCCTATCGCCAATCGCCTCCCCGCGATCGCGGAACGGGTCGGCCTCGATCGCCATCCCGTGTCAACCAGCGATCAGGACGAAGTGCGGTGGCTCCTGGCGTGCGTCTGGCCCGACACCGGGCGGTTGCCGCGGACAAAGCTGGCCATCGCCGAGGCGACAAAGGCGCCGCCCCGTCTCGTCGAGGGAGACGCGGTCGGTGACATCGGCCGCGTGCTGGCCGCCGTCGACCGCGACCTCACGCCGGTCGTGGTGACCTCATGGGCGTTGGCCTACTTGGCAAAGCCCGACCGTGTGGCGTTCCGAGACGCGCTGCTCGCCGCGTCGGCCGACCGACCGGTGGCGTGGATCAGCGGAGAGGGTTATGGTTTTGTCGACCTCTTCGCCTCGG